>NZ_JAKUFT010000031.1:0-54280 GCF_022663605.1 Bacillus cereus group sp. BfR-BA-01379 | reverse complement strand
TATCGCGGTACCACCCTAGTTATGAAGCCACAACAAAGTAAGACCTAAATAAAAAACGTCCCTACGTAAATACGTAGGGACGATAAATATCGCGGTACCACCCTAGTTGTGAAACAATCTTCACCACTTTATTTGATAACGGTATAAACTACCGTCTTTCATTTCCTCATAATGTGAGATTTATGAAAGATGCTCCAGGACGAACTTCATGAATAATCTATATACTGATTCACACCAACCATCAGCTCTCTGAAATAGGGAGATATTCACTACTATACCCTTTCATTGCCCAAATATTATTTTCCGAATTGATTACTATCATTTTTATCATACATTAAAAATAGTGTCAACTTATATTTTGAATTTTTATGTATTACATTCTATTTAAAAATGTAAAATATGACTTTTAAATGAATAATATTAGAATATTTATGTTCCATACTATATTAACTACTCTAACAGGTTTATAGTAGTATACGATGAATGCAAGACAGCACGAGTAGGAGGAAAGAATTTTGTCTACTTCAAAAGTTTTAAAAGGTACTGCTTTATTAAGTGGTGCAACAATGATTTCACGTATATTAGGTTTTATATACTTCTTCCCTTTTCAATTATTAGTCGGAACACAAGGGGTTGCTTTATATGGATATGCATACTCTTGGTACGGTATTTTATTAAGCTTCTCAACTGCTGGTATTCCTATTGCCGTTTCCAAATTTGTTGCAAAACATAATGCACTCGGTGATTATAGTACAAGCAAAAAATTATACAACTCAAGCGTAAAATTAATGATGTTTATGGGCTTTTTAGGGTTTTTAACTTTATTTATTGGAGCACCGTACATATCACAATTTATTATTCGCTCAAAAACGCCGGATCCACAATTTATCGCTGACGTAACACTTACGATGCGAGCATTAAGTTTCGCACTTATTATCGTACCAGCTATGAGTGTTACACGTGGTTATTTCCAAGGTTTTCAACATATGAAACCAAGTGCCGTTTCTCAAGTCGTAGAACAAATTGCGCGCGTGGTTTTCATTTTAGTTGGTAGTTTTATCGTTTCAAAACTATTAGGGGGTTCAGTCGCCTCTTCTGTTGCAGTTGCTACGTTTGGCGCTGTTATTGGGGCACTTGCCAGCATTTCGATTTTAATGATGTACTGGAAAAAATATAATAGATTAAAGCCTCCCGAAGGAGAATTAAAGTCCAGGGCATCGAATATCCCATTAAAAAATATTTATATGGAATTACTTCGATATGCAATCCCAATTGTATTTGTCGGCATTGCAATTCCGCTCTATACGTTAGTAGATCAATATACTGTAGCTGATGTCCTTAGAGCGATGGGAGAGCCGTTAGAAACAGCGAATGCAGTGTTCGCTTATATAACGAACTATGCCCAAAAGTTAATTATGATTCCAGCTTCACTTGCAACCGGATTCTCATTAACGATCATTCCGGCTATAACGAAATCTTATACAAGCGGGAAATTAGAAGAATTACAAGAACAAATTGCAAAGATATTTCAAGTCTTGTTATTCTTCACTATTCCAGCTGCATTCGGTCTTGCTAGTATCGCTTATGATGCATTCCGTATGGTTTATGTAAATCCTGAAATCGCACTTGGTGGATCACAATATTTAATTTCATTTGCACCTTCTGCTATATTAAGTGCCATTTTCACAGTTTCAGCAGCTATTTTACAAGGAATCGATTATCAAAGAAAAACGATGATTGCTTTCTCAGTCGGGATTCTCGTTAAAGTTTTAGTAAATACACCGCTCTTACATTTATTTGGCGGACACGGTGCTGTACTTGGAACAATTCTTGGATACCTCGTTTCCAATGTTATTATGTTGTACTGCATCATTAAATTTGCGAAATTTAAAATTGGCGAAACAGCAAAAACAGTACTCCTTATTACGATTTACTCCGCAGCAATGTCTGCTGTTGTAATTGCTTTAAAAGCTATTTTAAAATGGTTAATTCCTGGACAATCTTATATGGAATCACTTCTCATTGTTGTTATATGTGGCGCTGCAGGAGGGATTGTTTACCTTTTATTCGTCCTAACGAGCGGACTGGCTTCACATATTCTCGGTGATAGGATTCAGCGATTACCTGTACTAGGTAAATTAGTCAAATAAAAAAGGGATGTAACGCATTGTTACATCCCTTTTTTTCACTTCGCATATTGAATACGCTTTTGTTGTTCTGCAATATGTAATTCTGGAGCATATTGTTCTACTAAATGTAATAGCTCTTCGATTAACACTTCTAACTCCTGTACACTATACTCCGGTTTCCCTATTAACGTATTCGCCATACGCTCATATAAGTTTTCAGGCTTAATGCTCATTCGTTCCACATTATTCGGCATCCATTTAAACGCCGGGTGATGCACATACATTCGGTTCAAACCAAATAAGACCCCAAATATATTTCTTTGTACTTCACAAATAACATCATATAACATAAGCCAGTCTTTTCGTTTTAAAAGTGCCTCTCGATTATGCCAGCGATTGCTTAACCAAAGATTTTCTGAAATCATCTGTTCCGCAAGTTCTTCTGGATATGATACCACTCTATCTTTTAATTCATTCACTTTCTCTTCTCCATACAAACTAACACCGTCATGAATGGATGATACTATACATTGTTTTTCATAACTTATATCATATTGATCCACCACATCCGAAATAACTTTCTCTACTGTTTCTGTTAAAAAGTTACTAATTTCTAATTTAATTCCCTCTTTTGTCAAATATGTTTCCGACCATTCTTCTTCCTCATAAGGATGATATGACAAAATCGCTCCACCAATATGATGAATAGGCCCTTTACGATCCTCATCCTCTGGTGGCGTTGACCATAATATATGTAATTCTATATCCGAATGTTCATCTTCTAACTTTCTAGCTACTGAACCAGCTAAAATAATAGCTTCGATCTTCGGATTTCTCCTATAAATCTCCGACATTTCTATTGCTTTCTCTTTTAATCCCACTTCATTTCCCCCTATAATTGCAGTACACAATTACCTTTTCATTTATCTATTTCGATATTATGCACTGCATTCCCTTTTCAATGTTCCACTACATCATATTTCTACCCAATAACGCTGAACAATTTCCCCAGTGTGAGAAGAAACTACTTCATTTTCTAACACACCGCCAACCTTTTGAATCGTTTTAGCCGAAGCAATATTAGCTTTATCGCAAGTTATTAACACTTTCTGCAACCCCAACTTTTGTACTTCATCTAATGCGAGTTTCAATTGTTTTGTCGCGTAACCTTGGCGACGTTTATTCGGATGAACACTATATCCAATATGACCACTTTCCCGCAATAATTCTTCGTTTAATCGTTTTCTAATATTCACAAAACCTATAAGTTCTCCTTGTTCAACACTTAAAAATTGACTAGAAGGTACTCGATTATCTTGTAAGTTTTCCCCCAGTTCCTGTTTACTCACTTTTTCAAACCATTCATCAAGTGCAGCAAAATTTTGTAAAGAACTACTGCCATGTGGTTGTTCATCCGTATGTAAAAATGCCTCTCGATACTCCATAATTAGTTCGCTATATTCATTTGTCGGTTTTAATAGTTTCATTGTGTTTCTCCTCTCTTAATAACCTATAACACCCCCCTTAATAGCGCTATTTCACCATTAAGGGGTTTCTATCATTTTTATTCAAATAATCCCATACTCAAATAACGCTCACCTGTATCAGGTGCAATACATAAAACTCTTTTACCAACGCCTAATCGTTTCGCTATCATAATTGCTGCGTAAACAGATGCTCCAGACGATGGCCCAACTAATAATCCTTCTTGTCTAGCTAATTTTCTCATTGTCGTTAAAGCCTCTTCGTCTGCGATTTGAATAATTTCGTTATACACTTCTGTATTTAAGTTTTTCGGGATAAACCCTGGACTTGTTCCTACTAGTTTATGAGGACCTGGAACACCACCTGATAAAACGGGAGATCCTTTCGGTTCTACTACTGCAATATATAAGTTTGGTAGTTTCTCTTTTAGCGTTTCCCCAGTCCCTGTAATCGTCCCACCAGTTCCAGCTGTTGCTACAAATGCATCCAGCTTACCATCCATTTGTTCATAGATTTCAAGTGCAGTCGTATAACGATGAATATTTGGGTTTGCTGGATTTTCAAATTGTTGCGGAATAAAACTATTTGGTATTTGCTTTTGCAGTTCTAACGCCTTCGCAATTGCTCCTGGCATTCTTTGTTCTGCCGGTGTTAAAACTACTTCTGCTCCGTATGCTTTCAATAAATTTATACGCTCTTTTGACATATTGTCTGGCATAATTAAAATCGCTTTATACCCTTTCGCAGCTGCATTCATCGCTAAGCCTATTCCTGTATTTCCACTTGTTGGTTCAATAATTGTATCTCCTCGTTTGATGAGACCATTCTCTTCTGCAACGTGCAGTAAATTATAGGCAGCACGGTCTTTCACACTGCGCGACGGATTAAACATTTCTAATTTTACATACACATCTGCTGCATCTTCTGGAATAAATTTAGATAATCGGACGACAGGTGTATCTCCTATTAATTCTGTAACATTTTCACATAATTTCATAGTGCATCCCCTATTCTATCGTTTTCTTATCACTTGGTAATAACCAAGAAGTAAGTCCAATTAATGGTAGACAACTACATAATAACATAATGAATTGTAGACTATATATGTCAGCCAATTTCCCAAGAACTACAGAACCTAAAGCGCCAAGTCCAAACGCAAGCCCTACAATTAATCCAGATACCATCCCTACTTTTCCAGGAACAAGCTCTTGCGCATAAACAACAATTACACTAAAACTACTTGAACTAATAAAACCGATACATAAAAATAACGGTACGACCCATACGAGCGAAACGTGAGGTAACAAAAGTGCAAGTGGTGCCGAACCTAGCATTGAAAATACAATAATTGTTTTCTTTCCAAATCGATCTGCTAACGGTCCACCAAAGAAAGTTCCTAATACACCGGCAATCATAAATGCGAATACGAAATACTGGGCATTTTTTATAGATAAACCGTAATGTTCAATTAAGTAAAATTGATAAAAATTCCCGATACCAGCACCGTACCAAGAACGTACAAAAGTAAGAAAAACAAGAAGTATAATAACAAATTTAATATGTGTACTTACTATGGCATTTTCAGCCTCAAGCGCAGCCCTCTTCTTTCTTCTTACAGCACCAGTAGCTAATTCATTCCTATACCAATTTGATACGAATATTAATAATACAATTCCTACCGCTGCAAAAGCTGTAAAACCTAAAGAGCCAATTTGGCCGAGTGGCACGAAAATTAACGCTGTAAAAATAGGAGCTAGGGAATTCCCTGTATTTCCTCCCACTTGATAAATCGCTTGTGCTAAACCTCGTTTTGCCCCTGCCGCCATATAAGCAACACGAGCACCTTCTGGATGGAATACTGCGGAACCTAACCCGATAAATAAAACAGAAATAATAACAATAATAAAGTTCGGTGCAAAAGCCAGTCCAATCATCCCAAGCATACTCGAAAACATACCGAGCGGTAATAAAAATGGTGACGGCTTCTTATCCGAATACATACCAAAAACCGGCTGCATAATCGATGACGTCATATTTAATGCAAAAGCAATCCACCCTACTTGCATATAGGATAAATTCATCGTTTTTTCCAAAATAGGAAACAATGCCGGCACAACTGCTTGCATCGAGTCATTTAAAAAATGACCGAAACTAATCGCAAATAGTATTCGATATATCGTCGGTGTTTCTATCGTATTTTTTTTCGAAACTGCCTGCATATATGAATCTCTCCTTCCTGTACAAAATATATATTTATTACAGCAGGTGTAATAAATTCTGACTTTTGAAACATTTCTATTCTATACTGGTTTCATTTCTTTTTCCAGAAATATCACTTCTCAAATAATATATTTTTTCTATCTGTTTTATTGGATTTTTTATAAACGTTCTGTATTTTCTTTTATAGTAGGACAGGACAAAGGAATTACTTGCAACTATTAATAAAAATAGGCGATCCTAACATATATTAGGATCGCCTTTTTTCTTATATTGCAAAACGCTTATACTTTTCGTAATCACTCGTCTTACATTCTACTTCTAGTTTCGTACCTTCGTTTTCATAACTCGTAGATAAAACGTGCGCATGATTATTGAAATAAGAAACTACCTGTCCTTGATTATACGGAATTAACATTTCGCACTTCGTATACTCTTTATAGATGTGTGAGCGAATCATTTCGACAAGCTCTTCTATTCCAATATGTTTCTTCGCTGATAAATAAACGCGTTCTTCTTGTACTTTCGGAATTTCAACATCTACCATATCTGATTTGTTATAAGCATAAATGGTCGGAATATTTTCAACTCCAATTTTCTTTAACGTTTCATTTGTAATATCAATTAACTGTTCATAATTTGGATTTGCATAATCTACAACGTGAATAAGTAGGTCCGCTTCCGCTACTTCTTCTAACGTTGAACGGAACGCTTTCACAAGGTGATGTGGTAGTTTGCTTACAAATCCAACTGTATCCGTTAATAAAAATGATTTGTTATCTGGCAGATCAATATTTCGTACAGATGTTTCTAACGTCGCGAATAACATATCTTTTTCAAATACTTGTTTTTCTTCTGTACCATTGTAAATCTCAAGCATCGCATTCATCGTCGTTGACTTTCCTGCGTTCGTATATCCTACTAATGCTACAACTGGTACTTCATTTTTCTTACGCTGCTTTCGCTGCGTTTGACGCTGGGCAACAAGTGCTTCTAGATCTTTATTTAAAACTGAAATCTGTTCTTCAATTTTACGACGATCTAACTCTAATTTCTTCTCACCGACACCTTTATTTTTCGTACCAACTCCGCCGCTCTGTCTTCCTAACGATTCACGAAGACCGATTAAACGAGGCATCATATACTGAAGATGCGCTACCTCAACTTGCAACTGCGCTTCTTTCGTTTTCGCACGTTGCGCAAAAATATCTAAAATTAATATGGTACGGTCAATTACTTTGCAATCTAAATCCGCTTCTAAATTTCGAATTTGAGAAGGAGATAATTCATCATTAAAGATTACCATATTCGCATCTACTTCATTTACATAGGCTGCTACTTCTTCAATCTTTCCT
Organism: Bacillus cereus group sp. BfR-BA-01379; assembly: GCF_022663605.1. Taxonomy (NCBI): domain Bacteria; kingdom Bacillati; phylum Bacillota; class Bacilli; order Caryophanales; family Bacillaceae; genus Bacillus; species Bacillus cereus group sp. BfR-BA-01379. The sequence continues at coordinate 47,094 of NZ_JAKUFT010000031.1, read as the reverse complement.
TTTCCAATATAATGTGATGGATTTACTCGTTGTAAATTTTGCGTCACTTGCCCAATTACCTCTACATCACAAGCTTCTGCAAGATTTGTTAACTCTTCCATCGAATACGCAAAGTCATCTTCATTACCTAAATTTACTCCAACTAAAACTGCTCTTTGTAATAATTCTTCCATATATTTATTCCTCCATTTCGATTACGTAAAATAAAAAACACAGGTTACTGCCTGTGTTTTCGTAAACGGATAAGGGTTCACCAAAGAAATAGAAGAAAGTTATACTTTCATTCTATCTCATAGTCAAAAAGTCCCAAGATCATATACGCATCCACAATAAGTGTTCACCTATACGATCCCATTCTATTTATAAAGGCAAAACAAAAAGAGGGCGTATTCGTCCCTCCCTCTTTTTCACATATAAGCTTAATAAAGGGTTCCTTTAAAATAGGCAGACCAATCCCGTTCACTCTGTACACAGACAGAGCCTTTGAGCGCTATTCAATTATTGGCACAAAGTATTGAGACGTAATCTGATTAAGATCAAAGGAAGCCCCTCCGTTCATTTTAAGTTACATAAAGTGTAGCATAAGTAATTCGCTTTCACAAGATTAAACCACCTATAGAAACAGAAAGAAAATCTTTATATATTTACTTTAATCGTCATTTTTTGCGCGTTCTTCTTACAACAAAAATCACAAGAACTACTATCAGTAACAGACCGACAGAAAGAGTAACAACTTGCCACCAGCTTAAACCGTTCAACATGCCACCTTTTAAATCGACTTTCTTCGTCGGAACAGATTCTTTTGCAATTTGACTTAAAGCCACTTTGTCCATCTCTGCCTCATCTAATCTCTTCGTTCCACTACAACTATGTGTGTGTAATTGTTTTTCAGATCCTCTTTGAGAAGAATATACTAAGTACTCTCCTCCCTCTAAAAAGTGAAACACACAATCCCCACCATTTGTATACACAATAATTTGCGAAGACGTTGTCCCTTTCCAAATTCCCTTCACTTCAAATAATACTTCAATCCCACCCCCTTCTTTCCTTCCAACCTCAATTACCTTCCCCTCAAATACTACATCGTTTTTTTGAAATGCATCTTCTGCTGATACGTTAATACAATCACAAGCATAAGATTTCCCTGGAAAAATAATAAGAATAAAGCTACAAATAATGACAACAGGCAATATATACAAAATTCTTTTCAAAGAGCCCAACTCTCTTCATAATCAATTTTAAAAACTTATCGTATATTATTTTTACACCACTCGCCAAATTCCTCCATAATAAGTTAAGCATTATCACTTCAATACAATAAAAGTCTATATTGACATTTTTATAACCTAATATTAGTATCAGGTTATAAAAATACGTTAGGAGATGTTCCCATGCATTCTAAATCTCGTATTACTGCAATTGGTACTTATGTTCCAGATCAAATATTATCTAATAACGATTTAGAAAAGATGATCGATACGAATGATGAATGGATTGTACAAAGAACAGGAATGAAGGAAAGAAGAATTGCTTGCGAAGACGAATACTCCTCACACTTAGCCATTAAAGCAATTGAAAATTTATGTACAACTTTTAAAAAGCATTTAGAAGATATAGACTGTATCATCGTCGCTACAACAACCGCTGACTATGTTTTTCCTAGTGTCGCGTGTCAAATACAACAACACTTCAACATACCCCATACACTAGCTTTTGATTTAAATGCAACTTGCGCTGGTTTCACATATGGCCTGCACGTCGGTAATAGCTTAATCACTTCTGGATCACACGAAAAAGTGCTTGTCGTAGCGACAGAGACATTATCTAAAGTTACTGATTACACCGATAGAACGACTTGTATTTTATTTGGCGATGGTGCTGGAGCTATTTTATTAGAAAGAGATGAAAACAAACCAAGCTTTATTGCTGCTCATATGGGAACAAATGGGCACGGTGGCATTCATCTATACAGAACAAACTTATCTACTACTATGAATGGCACACCACTGCAAACAAATGAAAAAATCGTGCAAAATGGGAGAGAAGTTTATAAATGGGCAACACGCATAGTACCAGCAGGTATAAAAGAACTATTACATACCGCAAATATGAAAATAAATGATATAGACTGGTTTATTCCACATAGTGCTAACTTAAGAATGATTGAATCTATTTGTGAAAAATCTAAAATTCCAACACAAAAAACATTAACGAGTGTGGAATATATGGGGAATACATCTTCCGTCTCTATTCCACTCGCTCTAGATCTAGCTAGAAAAGAAGGAAAATTAAATAACGGAGAAACACTTTTACTTTATGGATTTGGTGGTGGTCTTACGCATTTAGGCCTTATTGTGGAGTGGGATTTAAACTAAAAAGTTTTTTTATACAATTCACTACAAAAAAGCTGCATTCAAAGATTGATTACCTCCCTTTGAACGCAGCCTTTTTTATCTTAATTTTATTTATCCCGCTTTAATGGGCAGTAAGACCCCCACCTCAAAATTCAGCGAAAGCAAAGAATTTAGGTGGGGGTCGGGCTGCCCATTAAAGTCCGATTGGTTCAACTAATAATTAGTGGGGGATGAAGCCCCCCCACTAATTAAAGTTTCACTTTACCTGTCCGAGCCCATATCACAACAGGAATCAGCATGAAAGCTAAAACTCCTCCAGCTAATGACAAGGCCGCATAACTTGAATTCGCTACTACCATACCTGACATCGCTCCGCCTGAAGCTCCAGCTAGCGCGATAAACACATCTATTTTCCCTTGTGTTTTTGCACGTGTGGAAGGTATAGTTGCATCAACAATTTGAGCCGTACCACTTATTAAACCGAGGTTCCATCCTAATCCAAGTAAAGACAAAGCAACAATTAATAGTATTAAAGAATCACTCGGCGCTATTGCAGCTATGACACCTGCCGCTAGTAAAATTACTCCGCCAGCTATACTCATAGTAGTTCTGCCAATTTTATCAATTAGCATTCCTGTAACGAGAGACGGAAGATACATTGCACCTACATGAAAACCTATCACAAGGCCTACTGCACTTAAATCGTGACCGTGGTGTCCCATGTGAACTGGCGTCATCGTCATAATCGCGACCATCACGACTTGTGTAAGTATCATTACGATAGCCCCAACAGTAATTCCTCGTTTATTTTCTATCGTTTCCTCTGTTACCGCTTGCCCTTTATATGTATGCTCTTGTTTATATGTTTCTATCATATTAGCAATAAGTAACGGATCTGGACGAAGCATAACAAATAGGACAATACCCGCCAGTATAAATGCAGCTGCTGATAATATGAACGGACCAGCAAGTTCAGGAATCCCAATTGAATGAGCAAACCTTCCCATTACACCTACTAAATTTGGACCTGCGACTGCACCAAAAGTCGTCATTACCATCGTAATACTAATAGCAGTTGCTCTTTGCTGCTTATTCGCTAAATCTGTTCCAGCATAACGCGCTTGTAAATTCGTAGCTGTGCCCGCGCCATATATAAGTAAAGAAACTAGTAAAAGAATAATACTATTTGTTAAAGCTGCAACCACAACTCCAATAGCCCCTAACCCGCCTACTATAAAACCTCCTGCAAGCCCTATGCGGCGACCATGTTTTTGCGATAATTTCCCAACAAAGAAAGCCGCTACCGCAGATCCCATTGTAAACATAGCAGCTGGTAATCCTGCATATGCATCTGTCCCAAGCATTTGCTGCGCAAGAAGTGCACCCACTGTAATTCCAGCAGCCAACCCTGCTCCGCCGAACATTTGTGAAATGCTTACGATTAGTAACGTTCTTTTGTATAATTTTTGTTGCTCTTCTTCTGTATATATATGATTACTTATTGAAGCATCTGCTGTATCTATCATTTTCTCATCCTTTCTATAAAACTAATACCTCTTGTTAATGTACTATAGAACAACAAAATCCCCAAATTTATAATGCTGAAATTTATTTATACATGTAAAGACCCCCACTGTTTACGTTTCACTCATTACCGAAGAGTTCCCATAATAATTATACTAATTTTTTCACAGCTAGCATTCCATCATTTGAGTATAACTCACCTTTAGATTATTTCCCTTACACTCCCCCTACAACTCTTTCCCCTCTCTTTTTACTCAAAGCCTTTCCTTCCCAAAATAACAAACTCACTAAAGCAAAAACTAAAATAATTGGCACACTCGCTTTATATAAATCTGTAAAACTCATAGCCCTCTGATTCTTAGCATAATGATTCACATCATTCGAAAATGCACGTACTTCTTTCTTTATACTTTCCTCTTGTTTTTCAACTTCATTTGTCACTTGACTCATTACTTCTTCTCTTTTTACATCTCTATATTCTACTGGAACTTCTCTTAATACCTCAGCCACTTTTTGGTGAATTAGTTCGTCTTTTTTCTCTTTATTTAACCCTACAAATGTTTCATTTTGATGCTTTTCGACATTTGTTTCTATACTTTGATTCTCTATTTTTTCTTTTGTTACTTGTAATATCTCAGCTTGCTCGTCACTACTCACATGAATATTACGAACTTTTTCTTCTGCATAACGATATACATTTTCTTTATTTATAGTTAAATTATGAGTTAAGTTAGATACAAATATTGCGACCGCTAAAACAATACCTACTTGCCGTAACATTGATACAACACTCTGAGAAGCAGTTAGTAATTCCCCTTCAAACGAAGAAGCACTTAAAACTGTAATTGGACCTACTACTAAACCATACCCAACACCTAATATCATACATGGAATAATAATTTCTATATTTGTTGAATTAACATCAATCATTTGCAACCAATAATAAGATAAGCCCATAACAAGAAAGCCTGACAAAATAATAGTTACTTTTCCGAGTTTTTTAATCAAAGTTGCTGCAGCTGGTGAGACAAAAAATATCATTGCTGAAATAGGTGTCACTAAAAAAGCTGCTTCAATTTCCGTTCGGCCTTGTATTTTTGTCAAGAACGTCGGAAGCAATACAGTAACTCCAATTAAAAATAAATTACTTAATATGACAACGATAGATGCTCCGACAAACATTCGATCTTTAAATAAATTTAAATTCACCATCGGATTATGAATCTTTCGTTCTACTAAAACAAATAGAATAAGAGAAATAGTGCTAATTGCATAACAAAACAAAGCTATATTACTTTGCCATCCCCATGTATTGCCTTTTACTAATATGAGAGTAAAAGAAAAAATTGCTGTGCTACTTAATAACAATCCTATCCAATCTATTTTTGAGATAATACGTTCTTCATTTTTTATTTGTAGCATAAAGAAGCATAAAATGATTCCAAAAATACAAATTGGAACATTAACGAGGAACACCCATCTCCAACCGAAATTTTGTGTAATAATTCCACCTATTACTGGTCCCATCGCAGCTGACAATCCTTGTGTTACGCCTAAAATTGCAAGTGCAACATGCCTCTTAGCTAATGGCATTGCAGATACACCAATTACCATACTAGTTGGAAATAAAATCGCTGCACCTACACTTTGTATAAAGCGAGAAAAGATAAGAAAATCGCCCGTATTAGCAAAAGAACAAAGTACTGACCCGCCGCCAAAAATAATCAAACCAAGAATATACATCTTTGCTTTCCCAAAAATATCAGCTATCCGCCCTAGCGGGATAGCGAGTACCGCTATTGTCATTGTATAAACATTTAATACCCAAGACATCTTTTCCAATGAAGTATTTACACTCGTTTGTATCGCTGGTAAAGCTATATTCATAATTGTCGTATCAATCATACAAAGAAATATACCTAAGCACATTAAAAAGACAATCTTAATACCCCTTGATTGCTCCATGTTCATCTACCCCTTTATTTATTATGAACGTGTTTTTCATTCTTCTGTTTTATTGTGTTTTTTTGCTTCTAGTTGCTCTAGTTTTCTTTTCAACGTCTCTACTTGAGCACTATACGATGCAATACCTACATCGAGTGAAATTTCCTCAACAAAAGTAATACCTTCTCTCCACTTTTCATATTTCAAACGAAGATCCGCAATGTATGCCTCTTTCTTTTCAATTTCATCTTCAATCCATTTTTTAATTGCCTTATCATCGCTATAATTACCAAAATACATCCTCATTAAAAAATCTGAACGTAAAACGTCTTTCTCTACATCTGTTTGCATGTATTGATAAAACTCTTCACGCCCTTCATCTGTAATAAAGTACATTTTCTTATTTGGTTTCCCTTCTTGCATAATAACCTCTTTCTTTATTTTCCCCTCTTTATCCAACTGTCGTAACGTTGGATAAATCATTCCAAAACTCCCATCAAAAAAGTGAGTAAATACGTCTTCAAACACAATTTTAATATCATAACCAGACATTTCTTTTCCCATTAACAAACCTAAAACAACATCTCTTCCCTTCAAAATAAGACCCCCACATAGTATATAATCAATAATCATATTAACATTGTTAATATGATTATTGATTATATACCTTTTTTTGTTAATTGTAAAATGTTTCTAAATAAAGTGAAACTTTAATCAGTGGGGGTTTTCTTCATCCCCCACTGATCATTAGCCCTCATCAATCGGACTTTTATGGGTAGTTGATCCCCCACCTAACTTCTTTGCTTTCCCTGAATTTTGAGGTGGGGGTCTTACTGCCCATTAAAGCGGGATAAAAAAATACCCTGTAATTTTATCGTTCAAAATTCCAGGGTAACTCTACTTTATATTTCATATGTAAACTCTGTACTATTTTACAACTGCATCTTCATTAGCTGCAAAACTCTCTGTCTTTCCCTCTTTTAATTCATAATAATACGAAGGTAATTCTATATTATGTTCTAAGAGATAATCCTCAATTAATGAAATAATCACTTTCAACGTTTTCAATCGAGCATATAATTTATCGTTACTCGCGATAATTTGCCATTTTGCATTTGGCTTATTTGTTTTTTCAAACATGTCTTCCATCGCTTCAACATACTCATCCCATTTTTCACGGTTGCGCCAATCTTCGTCTGTAATTTTCCATTTTTTCAAAGGGTTGTTCTCTCTATCTTTAAACCGCTTTAATTGTTCATCTTTACTAATATGATAGAAAAACTTTCCGACTATATAATGATCATCTGTTAATAGTTTTTCAAAATCATTAATCTCATCATACGCTCTCATCCACTCTTCCTTTGTAGCAAAACCTTCCACACGCTCAACTAACACACGGCCGTACCATGAGCGATCAAAAATAGTAATTTGCCCGTACTGAGGAAGTTTCCGCCAGAAACGTTGCAAGTAATGGTACCGTTTTTCATGAGGTGCTGGTGCTCCAATTGGATTGACTTGGAACCCACGTGGATCAAGGTGTTCTGTCACTCGCTTAATCGCTCCGCCTTTTCCAGCCGCATCCCAGCCTTCCATAACGAGCATAACTGCGATTTTTTCTTCTTTTACTATTTGCTGTAATGCTAATAAGCGCCTTTGATATTTTTCAAGTTTCTTATTGTACTTAGATTTCGATTCAATTCTTTTCGTTACATTCACTTTAGCAAGATGTCCATTTTCCATAAAACAAATCCCCCTTGTTGTATGACAATGTTATTTTAACATATTTTGGAAATTTTTTCACATTAGAAAAAACTGTGTAGAAAAATCTCTACACAGCTTTCATAAAAAATACAGCAGTTAATATTCGCATTTAAAATGTAAATTACATTCATGAGGCTCATAAACATCACCTTACATTATATGGTATATACTCACATGAAGAGAAGATACTAATAAATAAATCCGTTACAGAATGGGAGCTCTCTAAAAATGAAACGAATACTATTTTCTCTCTTTGCACTAATCTGTTTAGCACTACCAATACAAGCTAGTGCATACACATTTCAATCACTACCAATTGAATCAAAGTCAAAACAGTGGTATATCGAAATCGATCAATCTTATAGTGCAAACAAGCAAGCAGTGCAGCCAAAACAAGGTGTATACGATACATATCGTTTACTCGTAAAAAACATCGGTAATGATGTGTCAAACGTAGCTGTAGAAATAGTTGATAACACTCCTACTTCTAAAGCTACTTTTAATCCTACTACATTACATAACAACGTTTCAAAAAGCCATACAAGCTTTGACTATATCGTATTCCCATTAGACTTTAATAGCCATAATTTCAAAGTCGTCATCACTTGGGAAGAAAACAGTTTCTCTTACAACGGCCATCCGGTAAATGAGGGGAAACAACTGAAACAAACATTTGTTTTTAATGAGGAATAATCCCTAATTTGATTAGGGCTTACTCTTCATTTATAAAACCAGATTGAATTGCTTCTGTTACTTCTTTTGTGATATCCAGTTTTGTTGCATCGGTGCTAATTTTCTTATGCCCAATATGTACGGAAGGCTTTTCGTTACAAAAATGTTTTATTAATACTAGTTGGTTATATGCTAGCTTATTTTCTCTATAGGTAGCAATGTAGACTGTAAAATTTTTTGCTTCAAAGACCTTTTCCTGCAAAGTGTATTGTCTGTCCAATTCCTTTACTACTATATCGTTCAAGTTTTCTATAATCATATAAGTCGTTCCCCTTCCCTTATATCATCAATCAAATCGTCGAATACTTGGTACACATAACGCTATTCCAATTGTTACAAGTACTAATATAGCTAGTGTTATAATCGTTATCTCACCACCTATGACAGTAGCTAACCATCCTACAACCACATAACCTAGTGGCAATAAAGCAAATGAACCTAGCATATCAAGGCTTGCCACCCTTCCAAAGGCTTCTTCTGGCACAAGCTCTTGTAAACTTGTTTCCCAAATGAGTCCAAATATCATCATACCGAATCCTTCAATTGCCATTAATCCAATTAATGCAGGTGCCCAAGCAATAAACGGCATTATTAAGAGCGCACAACCACTTATTAATACACCACCATAGGCAAGTAATCCCCGCCTATGCCACCGTTCCCTCCCGCCAAATATTAGCGCGGCAATTACAGCCCCAACACCAGAAGATGCCATTCCTAATCCATACACGTATGCTTCAAAATGATGATGAACATTAAATAACCATGGAATTAATACGACGATAATGCCGGCATAACAAATGTTTACAAAAGAAAAAACTAAAATTGTAACCCACAGCCACGGATGACTTTTTAAAACGAAAACCCCCTCCATAAACTCTTGTTTGTAATCAGTCTTCCTCTTTTCGATGGGTTTTACTTTTTTAAACTTTATTTCTCTTAAAAATAATAAACAAAAAAATGATAACAAATACGTTACTGCATCCAGTCCAAATCCTATTCCCGCAGATGCAACTGAAACGATCAATCCTCCAAGAGCCGGTCCAATTAGTCGTATACCTTGATTACTCATTTGCGTTAATGCATTAGCTGCATTACGAATTTCCGGTACAAATACTTTCGCCCTTACAGCCGCATATGCTGGATGGAATATCCCTTCCATAAGCCCATATAATGCTACAAGTACATATAGAAGTGGAATTGTTAAAACGTCCATAAATATAAGTGTCGCAAGTAAAAGCATTAGTATACAGCGAATTATATCTGTGAATAACATTAATTTCACTCGATCAATTCGATCTACAACTAAACCTGCAAACGGTAAAGCAAGAATATTAGGTAGCATGTACATTGCCATAGTCATTCCCATTACAACTGTTGAACCAGTTAATGAATACACAACGACTGGCAAAATAACCATCGTTATCGAACTACCTAAAGTCGAAAGTAATTGCCCAATCCACAAAAATTTAAAATGTGGTGACGCTTTAACTGGCAATAACAATTTACCGACATAACTTACATGTTTCTCTGTTCGTATTTCTCCTTGCATACTTCTCCCCTCTTTTCAAATTAAGTTAACACCGAATATAAAACAGAAAATTCAATCTTCAATACTTTTAATTATATATGAAACTGTTAAATTATTGGTAAAAGTAAAATAGAAACTCCTAATAAATCTACCAATATTACATGTTAAATATAAATAAAAAAGGTGTTTCCATAAATGAAAACACCTTTTTTATATTATAATTTTAAGTTATTCTTTAATGTCCAATATTTTTCTTGAGCATTTTCAAATGAAAATTCTACCCAACCGTTTGGATCTTCACGATATACATTTACTTTCTTACCATTTTCTAATTTTCCAACTTCATTTTGTGTAACATTTGGTACACTCTTAATTGTATAGCCAAATGGATATGGCACTTGATAGTAAGAGCCTACTAATTGAACAGTAGCTGTTGCATCTTTTGCATAATCTTTATATGGAATATCTTTTCCTAATGCCTCTACATTTAATGTATTAGGATTTTTCGGTAATCGTTTTACATTTTCATAATCTTTCTTGTTAAACGGTTTAATACGCTCCATAATATTAGCGATTTTGCCAGCCCATTCTTTATCTGTTGCATACTTTTCATTCATAGCAGGTAATGTGTAACCGCTGAAATAATTTGCACCTTCTTCTAAGTAGTTCTTCCTTACATAATCAGCATTGTAAGAAATACTTTCCTTATATGACGGTAAATATTTTGCATATGCAAATGGGTCACGATCATATGCTCTTAAGCCAAATAAATTATGTTTACGATATGCAATTTCTGATTTACCGTACGCTGATTCTAAGATTGCATGTGCAGCTAAATATAGTGCGCTCACACCATACTCATTTTGTGCTTGAATAAAATCTTTACCAGTTCCAATAAGTGGACTATCTGAATGAGATTTTTTAATGAAATTATCAATCTCTAGTGCCGTTACGTTAGATGGCAAAGTTACGTCTAGATTAATATACGATGGTTGTTCAACAGGAACATCATTTTTAATTTTCATCGCTTTATATAAAAGTTGCGCATAGCTTTCACGTGTTAATACACCTGATGGATCAAATCCTCCAAGCCCATTTCCTACCGATACACCATTGGATTGCAATGCACTAATTGCTTCTTTTGCCCACCAATGTGTTGCATCTATATCATTAAATGTATGTGGTGCTTTTACTTCTAATTTAAATGCTCTTTGCAAAATAACAGACATTTCAGCACGAGTTAATGATTCTTTCGGTCTAAACGTCCCTTTACCATCACCTACGAAAATCCCCATATCTGTTAATGCCAAAATTTCTTTTGGGAACATCGTCGTTCCTGCACTAATATCAGAGTATGGATTTTTATAATCGCTTTTTACTTCTGGTTTTAAAGCGCGATACATTAATGCTGCTACTTGCTCACGAGTTACAACATCTCCAAAGCCAAATTTACCATTATCGTAACCTACAATAACCCCTTTTGACGTTAAATCAGTAATCGCTTCAAGTGCCCAATGATTTTTCGGAACGTCTGGAAATTCTTTTGTAGATGCAAACGAAGTTGCTGGAGCCAGCACTACTTGAAGTGCAACTGTCACTGCCAACACATTAGAAATAACTTTTTTCATAAATTGTTTAACACGTTTTCTATATGCTTGTCCCGTGTTAACTTGCCTCCCTTTATCGTATAATTTTCCCTATTAAACTAACAAACTCTTAATTAGTCAACAGTAAAAGTATACGTGATAAAAATAAACTAATCTACCATTATTTTATTCATAATCAGCATAATACGATATATCTTTTTATTCTGTTATAAATTTACATAAAAAGCCCACCTCTATATAGACGATGGACTTAGCAATCAACATTCTTATTTAGCTAAACGATATTTTGAAACATCGAAACCTTTCCACTCATAATAATCCAAAATCCCAGCATAAACTGCCTCAGCAGCAATTTGTCTTCCTGATTCATCAGCTAATTTACCATTATCTATATTATTATCAATAAAGGCAAGCTCTGTTAAAACTGCTGGTACTGTATTATTATTTACTACATAAAATGAATGATTGTCTTTTATATTTCTATCTCTTGTATGTAGTGCTTCTACTACTCGTTTTTGAATTTTCTTCGCTAATACTTCGCTATCCTTTTCAATCTGTGTCTCTTCTCCACGCTTGGATTTTTTATAATAATATGTTTCCGTTCCATGACCATCATGATTTTCAGAAGAATTTGCATGAATGCTTACAAATATATCTCCATTGTGCTCTTGGCCAAATTTCACTCGATTCGCAAGAGATTCATTTTTGTTACTGCCTGGATTTCCATTCTCTTCACGTGTTAACAAAGCTTTTAAAGGTGTATTTTTTTCTAACAACTTCTGTAATCTTAAAGAAGTATCAAATACAATTCCACTTTCCTCTACACCTTGTCCCGGATTCCCTGGATCAAATCCTCCATGACCAGGATCAATAATAACTACCTTTTCTACTAAAGGATTGCCTACTTTAAGTGAGTCAGTCTTTGCAATAAACTGTGCTGCTTCTGCTTTTGTTACAGTTTTCTTAGGCTCCCACTTCTCACCAGTACCAAGAGAAATGCCTAATTCAACTAGGATGTTAGCTTTTTCTTTACCCCAGTTTAATGTTTCTAAATCTTTGAATTTAGTTGCTGGAATACCGTTTACTTTAGACTCTAATTTGTAAGCTTCTACAAGAAGAGACGCCATTGAAACACGGTCGATTTTCCCGTCTGGCTCGAATCCATTGCCTGTACCTTTAACAACGCCAGCTTTTTCTACAGCTGCGATGACTGGAGTAGCCCAGTGTTTTTGAGAATCACCGAAAGATGGTTTAGCATTATTATCAATTCGTAAGTTTAAAATTTTAGCCATCATTGTAGCTGCTTCTGCACGAGTAATTTCTTTTCCAGGCTCGAACATTCCTTTATCGTTACCTGTAACTGCACCTTTATCTACTAAATAGTAAATAGAATCTTCTGCCCAATGTTTAGCTATGACATCTGGAAATTTTTTTGTTTGTGCGAAACTACTAGATGAATAAGATAATATACTAGCTGCGATTAATCCTGCTGCGATTATTCTATTTTTCATAGAATATATTCCCCTCTCAAGTACAATGTATTTATATAACAGACTAATTATAGTTCTGAAAATTAGTAATAGTCAATTGGAATTTGTATATTTTTGTATTATTATTGTATTTTTTGTCATATATAACTATAGTTAAAAACTATAAGGTTTTATAAGAGGAGAGATTCATATGAGCAACAATTGGAAAGATATAGAACACCGTATTTACACGATGTGTATGATTCAGCAGAATAACAAAGTATTGCTAATACAGCGCCCCGATCATCTAGGTTTCCCTGGTTATATCGCTCCTGGCGGTAAAGTAGATTTTCCAGAAAGTATCGTTAAAGCTGCTACACGAGAAGTAAAAGAAGAAACTGGATTACTTGTCTCAAATTTAAGTTTTAAAGGATTAGATGAATACGTAAATCCGAAAGAAAATGTTCGATATATGGTATTTAATTATTGGACAGACTCATTTGATGGTGAACTTCTTATGAACCCTCCTGAAGGCGAATTATTATGGGTACCAATTGATGAAGCACTAAATCTTCCTATGCAAGATTGGTTTAAAGAGAGATTCCCATTATTTTTTGAAAAAGGTACGTTTGAAATTCAACGCATTTGGGACCGAGACTTAGATAAACAAGTTGCTATGACAATTACGCATACATAAAAAAGCTTGGAATCTCTCCAAGCTTTTCCTACTTCTCCTCTATTTTCTTAATCTCATAATCAATTTCTAAAAACTTAACTCCAAATATCCACATTCTATGATTAGCTTCTAATATGTGATCCGTGCTCTCTTTAATAATAAACGTCTCTGCTAGCGGTAAATGTATTGTAAAGAAACGAGTATGTAAATAAATCCCCTCATCTCCCTTACCATTTTCTCTTAGCTTACTAGTAATAATTAAATCATTACTCTTATTACATAATTTCAAAACCCCCGTCATATTCGAATATGGTAAAGGCAATGCAATATTCATATATGTCTCATTCTCATGTGTATGTTTTGAGTAAAGAGCTACAAAAATAGATTCTTCTGCTTCATTTTTTCTTAGCCAAGCCCTTACATTCTCTCTTCCATCCTTCGCATCTATTATCCCAATGATAGAGCCATGCATCATTTCCCACTTGCCGCCCATTCCTAAATGTATTTGTCCTACACGTTTACTCATTTTCTCATAGCAAAATGCAACCGGGCGGAACCAACGAGCCCATTTAATATGCGATTGTAACTCATACTCTTTTGTATTTTCATAAAAACGAATAATACTTAAAGGAATCTTCGTCACGTCAAATGCTTCACTATGATAATCATTCATTTTATCAACTAAACCTCTGTATTCCTTGCTATCTATTAAACTTCTGTTATGTAAAAATGCTTCCCCAACTGTCGGATTTCCTCTTAACCTGCTCATTGGTTTCCCGTAATATTTATAATTCGGATCACTTTTTTCAATCATCCAGCCGACAAATGCTGGTAACGCCACTCCAATTCCATTGACAACACCGTGAATCCAAACCATTTGAGCAATTGTAATCGTCATTACATGTTTCAAATTCCCATATGAATATATAAGTGAAAACATAATTGTTACCATGAGTGTACTAGACGATATGGTCAGAAGAACCTTTGCACTGATAGCATTAAATTTCGTGCGCCAAACATAAATCCCATAACCATAAATCGCACATAAATATAGGAACACTGCAAAAAATTCAAATACTCTTGAGTACGTAATTCCTATCGCAACTGTCATAGGTGAAATGACGATGATAAACATAATAACATCATATACTTTACTTCTCTTTTCTCTTTTCCTCCCAATTAAACCAACTGATAACGGCAATAGAAATGCTGAATAATGAAAGTGTGCAGCTGTGAGTAACACAATGTCAGAGCTAAAATGCATAATGGGAATTTTTGCTACTGAAGCTAAAAACCAGAAACCACCTAAAAACAAATATATAAACGCACTATCAATAGCTGTCTCTTCTAACGGTTTCCATCCTCTTTCTAGCACTCTACTTACACCAAATAACGCGACAAGTCCAGTATATACAAACCAAAGTAACGCAAATAAATAGTGATTTGTTACGAAAGCTAACATTGCACTAATTGCTGCGATTGGATATAAAAACGATACAAATTTATAAAAGAATACATACGATCCATTTCTTGTTTCCTTATCAATAATGAAAAATGACATCGGTATAAATAACAAAATAGATAATAATATAATTGCTTCAACTGGGTTTATATTTGACCACTCATATATTAGAAAAATAGTATAACAAGCAAGTCCAACTATTATATTTTTCATATTATTTATTTCCTCTCCACAAATGTTCCCTTATATGAAAATAATGAACCAATTAACGGATTTCGTACTTGTACATGAATTCGAAAGCATTGTAGTGTTTCATCATAACTTTCTACAATGTTGGCCTCTCCGTATAAAAACCTAGGTAACGGGACTCTCCTTCCAAACATGTAAAACCATTGTTTCTTTGAAGAAATATGCATTGCCCCCACCTCATCAATATGAAAATTCAATGTAGAAACAAGTATGTGCGGTTCACCAAAATAATCTACAATTTCATTATTCTCTTCATCCAACTGCATAACAGCATTAAAATATCTTTTCTTATTATGAAAATAAAAAGTACGATTCCACCGCACAAGTTCATCTCCATGTTCATCTCGCTCTGCGGTATTATGTATTGTAAATGGCACTTCCTTCCCCCGCTCAGAGAAAAACATTCTAAACTTCGATGCAATTTTTAATATTAATTTTACGAAAATAGAACCTCCGTAAATTTCATCCATCTTTCCTTCTCCAGTAAAGCTATTTTCTTCCGTAATCTCATAGCGTTTCTGTAATTTCGGATGAAGTTTTTTATAAGAATCCCCTAATAGTCTTTCATACATATTAGCCATACATTATCCCTTTCTCTTCCTCTTGCAATTTTTTGCGCTTGGCAAATTCGTGCTATTTATATAGCCGACAATTGATAACCCCATTAGTAGAACATTTAATGTAATTGGATTAAATGGCTCTGTAAAGCTTACGATATTCGTAAATCCTGCCGCTATCGTTAAGGCTATTAAAATAAAAATATGTACGACAAATACTTTTCGTTTCGGCAATGGCAACAGCCATAGGACACCAAAAATAATTTCTAGTAATCCAATTATTTTAAGTACAAAAATACTATGTTCAGTTGAACCAATCATCACAGATAGCATTTTTACTTCTTCTGAATGAGTAAACACTAGTTTCGGCACTATTCCTTGATACATCCATACAAATGCAAATAAAAAACATACGAGCCAGTATGTCATTGTTCTTCTAATTAGTAATCTAGGGTGCAATCCCTTTTCTAACCATAATTTTAAAGCATCAAAACTCCAAGCAGTCGCCCAGCCCAATAACGGCCGAAACATATAGATATCTATTACATTCCCTATACGACCAAACCTCGTATTATAATCATATTGTGTCTCAAAATGAATGTGTTCTTTACACGGTGTATACTTCCAATAACCACACCCTATTTGAATAAGTGATAATTGATTGTCTGTCCAAAATTTTAAAGAAGAAATCCGTTCACCTGTTTCTTTTCTTATTTCACCTATCGATTCCCCTTCACCAGCTATTTCAAGTCCAAATCCGATTTTTGTTTTATATAAAAACTTCTGTGGCTCTCCTTCCGTTTTCTCTAAATACGAAATTTCAGTAAAGCGAGCATCCCATTCTGTATGTATATCTGGTTTCTGCGTATATTCCCATAATTTTTCCATTGTTGTATTCATTTCTGCCGAAACATAAATAGGCTTTTTTCCCTTCATTCTTCCACCTCCTATGCACTATAAGTTTAATGTACATGCAATGAATTTATTTTGCTACATTTTTCACAAACTCTTTTAAGAAAAGAAAGAATTTTTAAAATTTATACAAAACACTTGATTCCCCGAAAAATTTAAATTATTATAAAACAAATGTTACCAACAACTTCATAAATCAAACACTCTCGCCTAAAACGTGAGATAGAGGTTGCGATACTTATGATTATTCTAATGGAGACACAGAGATGTCTATGAAATTAGATGAAAGGAAGTATTGCCGAAATCGATAATTTTCTCTGCATTTATCGATTGGGGCTGTTTTCGAATAGAAACAGAACTGTCATATGTACAGAAGTGTATGTATGAAGAGCTATCTACAAAAAAGAGATATCATTTTTATGATATTCCTTTTTTGGCGGTTTTTTTATTAGCTCCGTTTTCTGTTTCCCTTTTCCTGTAACAGCACCATCCTCACCTATTTGAGATGGTGTTTTTTGTTTTTCTCTGGTAACTACAGGAATATTGGGATTTATATATGTCCTAATCTATTCTTAAAAATGGATGAAAGAAGGAATTCGTAATGGAAACGATTGTACAAAAATTTGGTGGCACTTCTGTCGGAAATGTCGCGCGCATTCAACATGTAGCAAATTTAATTATTGAAGAATATGAACGAGGGCATAATATCGTCTCTGTCGTTTCAGCAATGGGAAAGAGCACAGATGAACTTGTAGCACTCGCTAACGCGATTTCAGAAAATCCAAGTAAACGTGAAATGGATATGCTTCTATCAACAGGAGAGCAAGTTACTATTTCATTATTAACGATGGCACTCCAAGCAAAAGGTTATAACGCGATTTCATTAACAGGATGGCAAGCTGGTATTACGACAGAATCTGTACATAGTAGTGCACGGATTACTGACATTCATACAGATCGAATTCAATCTTATCTTACTGAAGGTACGATTGTTATCGTAGCTGGCTTCCAAGGAGTTAGTGAAAACCATGAAATTACAACGCTTGGACGCGGTGGTTCTGATACAACTGCTGTTGCATTAGCTGCTGCACTGAAAGCAAAAAAATGCGATATTTACACGGATGTGACCGGTGTTTATTCGACGGACCCACGAGTTGTAAAAAATGCTTATAAATTAGATGAAATTTCTTATGACGAAATGCTAGAGCTAGCAAATCTCGGTGCTGGTGTATTACACCCACGTGCTGTTGAATTTGCTAAAAATCATAATGTCATTTTAGAAGTTCGCTCAAGTATGGAACAAGAAAACGGAACAATTGTAAAAGGAGAATGTAACATGGAACAACAATCAATCGTTAAAGGTATTGCATTTGAAGATAATATTACACGCGTCACAATGAAAAGATTGGAACAAGGTTCACTTTCAACAGTTTTCTCTACATTAGCAGCGGCACATATTAATGTAGATATCATCATTCAAAGTATTACAAATGAAGGAACTGTTCACCTCTCCTTCTCAATCCATTCTAATGATTTAAAAGAAACATTAGAGGTATTAGAACAACATCAAGAAACATTACAATATGAATCTGTAGAATATGAAAATCATTTAGCTAAAGTATCAATTGTAGGATCTGGTATGGTCTCTAATCCCGGTGTTGCTGCGAATATGTTCACTACTTTAAAAGAAGAAGATATTCATATTAAAATGGTAAGTACATCAGAAATTAAAGTGTCTGTCGTTATTGACCGCCTTCATTTAGTAACAGGTGTTGAGGCACTGCATCAATCATTTATGGCGAAAATTGAGCCTTTAGTGCAGATGAGTTAATTTCCACTAGTAAAACTAAAAACAAATTATATGAATCTATTTCTTTCCTATATAAATAGAAACAGGATAGGACTATTTTGCGGGAAAGTCGAAGTTATATTATCGAATAGAAACTACACTATCAAATTCTTAAAATGATAGCATTCACGAAAGAAAGTTCATGCGTATATCAATAGTAGAAGGTTTCCGAAGTTTTGTTCGTTAATAAAATGTTTATTCTATACCCGAAAACACCTTGTCATATTTCCCCACACTGTGACAAGGTGTTTTTTGTTTATAGGAGATTTTAGTATAATTATGAGGATGGTTAGATAATAAATTTATACATATAAAGGAGATAAAGACTATGGCAAACAACAAGTTACTAAGAATGGACAATGTCAGCATCGTTGTAGAATCTCTTGATAACGCAATATCTTTCTTCGAAGAGATTGGATTAAAACTAGAAGGACGCGCTACTGTCGAAGGTGAATGGGCCGGTCGCGTAACCGGACTCGGTTCTCAGTGCGTAGAGATTGCTATGATGGTTACCCCAGATGGCCATAGCCGAATTGAACTTTCGCGATTTATCACACCACCTACTATTGCAGATCACCGGACAGCTCCTGTAAATGCCCTCGGTTATTTGCGCGTCATGTTCACCGTTGAAGACATTGACGAAATGGTATCGAGACTTACTAAGCATGGTGCTCAGCTCGTTGGCGAAGTAGTTCAGTATGAGGACTCGTATCGACTTTGCTACATTCGTGGAACGGAAGGAATTTTAATTGGTTTAGCGGAAGAACTCGGTAATAAATAAGTAATGTTTTATAAGAATTCTTTACTAAAGTAAAAATATTTGAAAGAAATTCTTGCTTCATAAAACTTAGATTTTCAACCCCGTCCTAGCTTTAGAACGGGGTTATGCTTGTTTGAGCTTTTTAACATACTATCAACATCCCAAAATCATCATAAAACAATTGGATTTCTTGTTATACTCTTTCCTAGGAAATATAACGGACTCTTCTCACTTCTTATCATATATATATCTTTCCTTTTGAAAAATGATCTGAACTCATTCAAAATAACTTTCTTCACGTCAGAATAAAAAACCATCATGAATAGTGCTATCCCTAATAAGATCTCTTGCATTCCTTCATAATCAACGAAAGCACTCATTATTAGCAAACCACATCCAATATAAAAGCCAAATTCATTCTCTTTCTCAAACTCTTCATCTTCTTCATCAATATGTATTTTCTCTTTAAAGCTTTGGTGTCCTTTTATTAACTCATCTAGCGTAACGTTATACATTTCGCTCAATAAAATTAAATTATCAATATCAGGGTAACTTTTATCATTTTCCCACTTACCCCGCTTTAACAGGCAGTAAATCTCATCAAAGCTTTTAAGCACAATCAAGGCAGCCAGATGCGATTAACTGCCTATAAAAGCCCGATTGGTTCAACTAATAATCAGTAGGATAAATCGCCCACTGATTAAAGTTTCACTTTATACACTGCTTGCCTCGTTACACCAATCTTTTTAGCAACATCCTCTTGCGAAAATCCCTTTGAATCTTGTAGCTTTTTTAGCTGTTCTCCTAAGCTCATAACGTCCCCTCCTTTAACAAATTATTACATATTAGGAGATGAAAAAGAAAGAAACTATTAGTAAAACCCACTGTAAACCATTCGTTTACACAATAAAAAAAGAGAGAATAACTCCTTGAGTTACTCTCTCCCTTCTATTAAAACAGATGAATGTTTTCTTTTTTGCAAGCTTCACGTAAATCGTCAGGCCATACAGAAGATTGAACTTCACCGATATGTGCTTTTCGTAAGAAGTACATGCACATTCTTGATTGTCCAATACCACCGCCAATTGTTAATGGTAGTACGTCCTCTAAAATACCTTTATGGAAATCGTACTCACGTTTGAAGTCTTCACCTGTTTTCGTTAATTGCTCATCAAGTGATTTACTATCAACACGAATTCCCATTGATGATAATTCGAATGAAGATTGTAATACTGGGTGCCAGAATAAAATGTCACCGTTTAATTTCCAATCATCATAATCAGCTGCGCGCCCATCATGCTTTTCACCTGAACGAAGTGCATCACCAATTCCGATAATGAAGACTGCACCGTGTTCTTTTGCAATTGCATGTTCACGATCTTTCGGTGTTAATTCTGGATATTTATCTTCTAGTTCTTGGGAAGTGATGAAAACAATTTCTTCTGGTAAATACTTTCCAAGGAACGGATATTTTTCAAATAAGTGATCTTCTAAATCTTTGAATATTCCATAAATTGTTTGTACTGTTTTTTGTAAGTAATCTACAGTACGCCATTCTTTTTGAACGATTTTTTCCCAATCCCATTGGTCAACGTAAATGGAATGTGTTGCATCAAGTTCTTCATCACGACGAATTGCGTTCATGTTTGTATATAAACCTTCACCAGCTTCATATCCATATTCATGTAATGCGAATCTTTTCCACTTCGCTAGTGAGTGAACAATTTCTAATTCTTCTCCTGAATGTAACATATCAAATTCAATTGGACGTTCTACACCGTTTAGATGATCGTTTAATCCTGATTTTTTCGTTACGAATAATGGTGCAGATACGCGGAATAGTTCAAGGCGTTTTGCTAATTGATCCTCAAAAAATGTTTTAACTTCCTTAATTGCGATTTGAGTCTCTCTTACTGTCATTAATGATTGATACATGGTGGTTTCCTCCTAAAATGTTTGGATGTTGTGAAAAGAAGCCAACAAAAAAAGCCCTTCTTTCCCAAAAAACTGGGACGAAAGACTTTGGTTCCGCGGTACCACCCAAATTAGCAACAGAGGTTGCTCACTTATACAGTACGGAGATGAAATATCTCGATACTGTTCTTCTTGTAACGGCGAAGTACCCGGCTAAGTCTACTTTCCTGTAAAGGATTTCGGTTAGCAACTCCAGGAGGTTCTTCATAATAGGCTTCGTATCAGGCTCACACCACCCCTGACTCGCTTAGACTACATCCTACTACTACTCGTCCTTTCATAGTCGTTTTGTTGTCACATCTCTGAAACATTTTATTAATGATTATTCTATACAAAAAATAAAGAAAGTCAACAAAAATTTAAAAATATTTTTAAATTCTTTATTTTACGGCTTTATTGATTGTTTTCAATATAACATCTTCACTTCTTTTGCCTTGTTAATCCAAAAAACGTTTCACTAAGCGAGACTAACATATACACAACAAGTAATGTAATCGTTCGAAATATAGAATCCGCAGTATTTCGTATTATTTTCATTTTCTTTATAATTCCTTTCAGTTTACTTGCAAATTCATGTTATACTATAGCATTCAAGCAGTTTATTTTTACTTAAAGTAAACATAGTCATTTATAAAGAGTATTTTCTAAATCATTGACTATTATCAAATAAGATTTTTATATAACGGAGTGATCATATGAGTAAAACGAAAGCAAAACCAAAAAAAGGTGTAGGACAAGGTACAGGAAGTAAAGGGTGGAACCGTTGGCAATCAAGTGCAAAGAAAAAGGCAGCTGCCAAGCCATACAAAAGTAAAGGCACAAAGAAGTAATCTAAATAACATTTGATTTCTTTACTTTGTACAAAACAAAATATAATTATTACAACAAAAAAGCTATGCCCTCATACATTTGAAGGCATAGCTTTTTATGTTAGATCATTAAAATATCTCGAATTTCTTCCTCAGTAATTGAGGACAATTTCTCTTCTCCCGGCTCAATCACTTCAGCGATTAAATTTTTCTTACTCTCTTGCAGTTCATGCATTTTTTCCTCAATTGTTCCGTGAGCCACTAATTTAATAACTTGTACCGTATTTTTTTGTCCCATTCGATATGCTCTATCTGCTGCTTGTTGTTCAACAGCTGGATTCCACCATAAATCGTACAATATAACCGTATCGGCACCCGTTAAATTAAGACCCGTACCACCAGCTTTTAAAGAAATGAGAAATAGATCCCCTTCACCTTCGTTAAACCGGTCACATAGCTCTACACGTTCTTGCGAAGGTGTATTTCCATCTAAATAAAAGTATGGAACAGCTTGACGGTTTAACTCACGACCAATAATAGACAGCATCTTCGTAAATTGAGAAAAGATTAAAATTCTCTTACCAGTACTTCTGCATTCCTCTAATATCTCTAACAGTTGCTCAAATTTAGCTGAACTCCCCTTATAATCATCAACGAATAAAGCGGGATGATTACAAATTTGTCGTAATCTCGTTAAGCCAGCTAAAATTCTAATTTTATTTTTACGTAACGTATCTTTATCTAAATGCTTTAACGTTTCTTCCCTTAATTTCGCTAAATAAGCAGCATATAGTCTCTTTTGATCTGGTAATAACTCCGATGACTGTAAGTGCTCTATTTTATCTGGAAGCTCCTGTAATACATCTTCTTTTAATCGTCTTAATACGAAAGGCTTTACGCGCTTCGCTATATCTTCGCGCCTTAAATCACCGAATTCTTTTCTTCCCGGTAATAATTCTGGAAAGACGACATGGAAGATAGACCATAGCTCTTCTAATGAATTTTCTACAGGCGTTCCCGTTAGTCCAAAACGATGCTCAGCTTGAATCGTTTTCACCGCTCTTGCAGTTTGCGTTGTAGGATTTTTAAACGCCTGTGCTTCATCAAGAAATAGTGTATGAAACGGCCTCGCATACGATCTTATATCTCTTCTCAGTAACGGATATGACGTAATTACGACATCAAATTCCGCTACGTCCTTTAAAATTTTTCGTCGTTCTGTTTGATTTCCATCTGCAATAACCGCTCTAATATGCGGGGCGAATTTTTTCAATTCACTAAACCAATTGTAGACGAGCGAGGATGGTGAAACGACTAATATAGGTAGCTTCTTCTCCCGAATTTCAGGCAATACAGAATCTATAAAAGCAATGCTTTGCAGCGTTTTTCCAAGTCCCATATCATCTGCTAAAATACCGCCAAAACGATAATAGGCAAGTGTTTTCATCCATTCGAATCCGTATACTTGATACTCTCTCATTACGGCATGTAAAGTTTTCGGTACTGTAAACTTTAATTTTTTCGGGTTTTGAATGCTTTCAACTAAATCTTGAACAGACTCATCTAAACTTAAAACATGACCTTCGTGAAGTCCGTTCATCCACTTTACACTCCGAATAAGCGGAACATTCACTTCTTCCCCATGTAAAAATTCTTTTCGAATACCTGATTCTTTTACAAACTGATTAATTTCATTAAACTCTTTGCTCTCTAGTGATAATAAAGAACCATTCGCTAATCGGTAATATTTGCGTTTCTCTTCAAGAGCGACTAATACACCTTTAATTTCCGCTTCCGGTATTCCTTTTATATCAAAACGAAATGATAACCAATCAATTCTTTCTTTTCTTCTTACCCTAATAAGAGGTGCTGTATCCCCTTTATGAATGCGTAATTTAATTGCTGTTGTCGCGTAAATATCAACTAAGCCTTTTAACGTTGGAACAACATGATATAAAAAGTTATACTCAGCCTCTTCATTATGCATAAAGTAACCACCTTCTGTTTTCGCGAAGGCACTTTCACTCATAATGTCTAAAATCTCTTTTTCCTTTTTTTCATCCCGATTAAAAACAGACGGCTGTCCGTTTTCTTCTAGCGGATTAATCACAACATTGCCATAATGGAATTCGAGACCTGCTAACAAACGATTTTTCACTCGATCTAAATATAATTTTGCTTTTAACGACGGCGTTTCAACACGATCTGATATGACTTCATCAATGCGTACCGTTCCAAGTTTCATTAATCCTGGTACAACTTTCGCTACGAAATGTTCCATCTTATTTTCAGGAATATAAAACTGATTGCTATTTGAGCGGCTCATCATCTTTTGCAATTCAATAAGTCGCATACAATCTTCCATAGGCAAATGATATAGTTTCCCATCGTAAAGAGCATTGTTATACATCTCCATAACTTGAACACGATTTAGGCCGTCTATATGAAGTGTGAATCCACCATTATTTCCTTTCGTAAATTCAAAATGTAATGGCAATAAACCGTTTGACATTTGTAATCCGTGAAACAGTTGCTCATTTTGTTTCAGCTGTACATACTCCACTTTAGTAAGTAAAGAGAGCATATCTTTCCACGAAGCTGGCGGTATGAATATCATACTTTCATCTTGTTTCGCATGTACTTCTAACGCATCTTCATACATTTTTTCATTATGATACATTTTAATCAGCTGCTGAATAACCGCATCCGTTTCTTGCCTGAAGCTATGTACATCTGGTGTGTATGTAAATTCATTAGAACAATGAAAAGTCGCTCTTTTCTCCACTTTAGAAAGAAATTCTCTAATATGATTTATGACATATGTTTTCGCAAGTTTTAACTGAATTCCAAGAAGAGACCCACCACTTTTCGTCGCTACTGGTGAACATATAAACGCAACATCTAATATTTCACGTGTATCAAAACGGTGTTGTTTACTTTTTGGTCGTAGTGGTTTGTCTGCAAACAACTGAAACATCCCGTTTGTTAATTGATCATTTTTGCTACTAACAGGTCCCATTCCACCCGTTTGCTGGTTATAATTTATTTGTATTAGTACGGCTGCAACATGTTGACAGTACGTTTGAAAAGACGCTAACGAAGGACAACTACATCTCGCAACTACATCACCTTTTTGAGCCTTTTCTACTGTAACGTGAAAATCTTCATTCCCTTTTACCGTCGCCTCACAAATTTCTTTCGTTTCATCATAATGATTCACGATTACTTTATTTGATTTATAATAAGCTTCGCCTCTTTTATAGGAGGCCTCTCCGCACACTTCTTTAATAATCGATTTATTTAATGTAAAACTCATTGTTTTGACACTTCCTTAATGTAAAACCATTTTCTCTTACTTAACATTTTACATGCTTAACGAGAAAATATAAAATGTTGATTGAACAAAAAAAGATGCTTATTTATAAGCACCTTCTTCACTCTATCTCCATCAACCTTTTCGCCTCAAAATACAACACTTGAATAAATTTTTTCGTATTAATTCGTATATGTCCAGAAGTCGCTATTTCATCCTTTGTCATTTCTGTCATTCGTTTTCTCACTACAGTGAAATCAAAAAATTTCGGGGCATAACTTTCAAATTTTGGATTTGAAAAGTCTGTTAGTCCGATGGAAGCTAAATGATTCAATGATTGATAAATCGCTCTTCTTACACGTTGTTCAGATGCTTTTTTCTCCTTATCTATATCTACATCCGAAGCTATATGATCTAATTTTTTTAATGTGATTTGGTGAAAAATGTCTTTTAACGCAGGGAATCCAAATTCAAATGTTTGCGCCTTTTCTTGTCCGTATAAATATTCCAGCATACTAAGTAAATCTTTACTTCCGTTCTCTCCCGCAATACCGAGTTCTGCTAGTAAGAAGCGTCCGGAATCCGCTATCTTTTTTGCTTCTTGCACCGGTTCATTACGCATTTGCGGCTGCTCCCACTGAAACACGTTATTCAATGATTTTTGAATATCATGTATGGAACGCTCCAAGCGAATCCGTTCCATTACTTTTCGTACGACAGATTCAACTTCAATTTTGTTTAGTGGTTTCGTAATATAATATTCCACACCAAGTGTATATGCCTCACCAATGAGCTGTTTCGATTCAACTTGAGAAATCATAATAATTTTCCCATTGAATGAAGGCGCTATATGGCGAACTGTTTCAATGCCATCTCTCATTGGCATGAGTAAATCAATAAATAAAATATCCACTTTTTTATAATTTAGCTGTTCTGCTTCAACAAAAGCTCCATCTTCCGATTCTCCAACTACTTCTCCAAGATCGCCATCCTCAATAATTTGTGAAAGCATCGAACGGAAAACTTCATCATCATCTACTATATAATAAAACAAACCTATTCCCCTTCCCGCTTTAAACTGCACTCTGGTAAACAAACGATAAACTTACACCCTTTTTCAGTTTCATTGTCTTCTAACCTTACTTCTCCGCCGAGCTCTGTTACCATTTCGTGTATGTAAGAAAGTCCAATACCTGTTGACGGTGTTCCTGTTTGATCATACTTGGAAGTAAACCCGGGCTTAAATACTAATTTCTTATACTTTTGTGCTATACCAGGGCCATCATCAATTACTTCAAATATTACATGTTGCTCTCGTTTATATAAATTAATATGAATGAGACCTCTATCTTCAATCGCTTCCACTGCATTGGCAACTAAATTATTAAAGATTGATAGTACTGTATACACGTGATATGCAGCGTGTTCACCTTCTATATGTTTAGAAAAACATATATCTTTCTCTAGCATTCCAGCGTACTTTTCATTTATTCTTACAATCATTTCTGTAAGCTCATGTCCTTCTACATACTCAGCCACATTTTTATCTAATAACAGTTTAGATAACCCCGCAAAAATTCTTTGATTATCCTTTTTTATTTCGTGCACTTCTCCTGCTATTTTCAATGCTGTTTTACTGCTAGAATCATTTTTCGCCTGTAAATTTCGATATAGTTGATATGCTTCTTGTGTAATCAACTCTGCATTTTGCAACGTTTTTTTCAAATGAACGGATTCTACATATAAATTCGAAAGGTGCATGAACATTTTTTCATTTTCTTTTCGGACTTGTGATTCTTTTAATTTCGTTTCATATAAAATCATCATATTTAAAAATCCTAGTGCAAAGAAACTACGGAAAATAGCAATAATGATAAGTTTATTTACTTCAGAAACGGTTATTGTTGTACCGAGTACTACCATATGATAAATCGCTAGTTCTGACATACTTGCGATAATTTCAATTGTAATTCCAAGGCATCCAATAACGATTGGTTTCTGATGAAACTTATTTACCCTACAAAGTGAAAAAAGACTTCCATAAATAAAATAATAAAAGAACACAGGATAACGCAAATAAAATGACTCTGTCATATGAAATGAACCTTGCATAACCCAGTCCAGACATACGCGGAATAAAACGACACATATACCGACAAGAATACCCGCAGCCGCTGCTGGTATTCTTCTTAAAAATAGCAATAAAAAGAAGAAAAGCGGTGTCCCAAAGCTAACGCGAAACGTATCGTTAAAAGGATGAAAATTAAGCTCTCCAGCAATCGGAACAACAACCATTAATATAATTAAAAGGGATATATCTTTCTTCCATAACTGATTCCAATTCAAAGGTGCCACTTCCTATACTTTTTGTCAGTAGTAAAAGTGAAAGCCCGCTTATATAATAAACGGGCTTTATTTCTATATTCTAACCTTTTCTACCGCTTTTATTTGGCGATACTCTGGCTCCCAGATTGCTTCTTTCACTGCAATCTTGATATCGTTATCACTTAAATTCTCTCTAGCTACCCCTTCTGCAACAGCAACTTTCGCTACTTCAATTGCAACCATTTCCGAGATATTACGTAACTCTTCAACTTCTGGCAAAATAGGTGCTCCCGGCTGACTTGTGTCTACCATACTTGCAACTGCTTCAGCAGCTGCTGCGAACATTCCATCCGTCATGACGCTTGCACGTACAACAATTGTTCCAAGCCCAAGCCCCGGGAAAATAAGTGCATTATTTGATTGTCCAATCACATACGTTACACCATTGTATGTAACTGGTTCAAATGGACTTCCTGTTGCTACTAATGCTTTTCCTTCTGTCCACTCGATTAAATCAGCTGGTTTCGCTTCAGCAAGTGGCGTCGGATTCGACATTGGTAAAATGATTGGTCTTTCTACGTGAGAAGCCATTTCTTTAATAATTTCTTCTTTAAATGCGCCTGCAACAGTTGATGTACCGATTAAAATTGTCGGTTTTACATGTTTCACAACTTCAGCAAGTCCAATCACATCGTTTTGTTTCCACTCACTTACTTCCGCTTCTTTTCGTGCATATGGCATTTGGAAATCAAGAAGATCTTCCATATTATCTGTAACTAACCCGTTACGATCAATACACCAGAAACGCTTATATGATTCTTCTTCTGATACGCCTACGCGGACCATTGCATCTCTAACTTGATCTGCGATACCGATTCCAGCCGTCCCAGCACCAAATACAACAACGCGATGTTCACTTAACGGTACACCTGAAGCTTTCACTGCCGATAATACAGCAGCAAGTGAAACTGCACCTGTACCTTGAATATCATCATTAAATGTACAAATATCATGACGATATTTATCTAAAATTTTTCGTGCATTTCGAGAACTAAAGTCTTCCCAATGCAATAGCGCTTTCGGGAATTGCTTATTTACCGCTTGTACAAACGTATCAATAAACTCATCATAAGCTTCACCTGTTATACGAGGGTGACGATTTCCAATATAAAATGGATTATTTAATAGTTCTTCACGATTTGTACCTACGTCTAAAATTACCGGTAATACACGACTAGGATCGATTCCAACCGCGGCCGTATAAACAGCTAATTTTCCGATTGCGATGTTAATACCACCAACGCCCCAGTCACCAATTCCAAGTATGCCTTCTCCATCTGTTACAACGACTAAATCAATGTTTTCAGCTGTTGCACCGATATTAGCGAATGCTTCTTCAATACCTGACGGATCGTTAATTGATAAATACACACCACGTGGTTTACGATATTCATGACTATATCTTTGAATTGCTACACCAACAGTTGGTGTATATACAATCGGTAACATTTCACGTAAATGATTTGTTAATATACGATAAAATAATACTTCATTTCGATCATGCAACGCTGTTAAGTATACATTCTTTAATAAATCATCCGGCTGAGAACAAAATTGCTCGTATGCTCGGCGTGCTTGTTCTTCTAATGTTAAAACTGCTGGCGGTAATAACCCTTTTAAACCTAATTCTTCTCTCTCTTCTTGCGTGAAAGCGACCCCTTTATTTAAAAGTGGTGTTGATAATACTTCTACTCCTCTTAATGTCGTTTCTAATGAACCATTAGAAGCTACTGTAAACTTACTCATAACATCCCTACCTCTATTCATATATAGCATTTCTATATTGTAAACAAAAAAGAGGGGCTTGTCCCCCCTCTTCTTTTAATTTTTCTTTAAAAGAGTTGCTCCTGCAATCCCTGGGTGTGTCATTTCGAATGGATCTAGAATTAACTCTAAGTCTTCTTGTGACAATACACCATTTTTCACACAAAGTTCTCGAACGGATTGCCCTGTCGCGATTGCTTCTTTCGCAACGCGAGCAGCTGCTTCATAACCGATATGAGGGTTCACGGCTGTAATAATTCCTACACTCTTCTCAACATACTCTTTTAAGCGATCTTCATTTGCTTCAATTCCTTTTAAGCAATTATCTGTAAAGGCACGGAAACCATTATTCATAATGCTAATTGATTGAAGTAAGTTGAAAACAAGTACTGGTTCCATAACGTTTAATTCTAATTGTCCCGCTTCTGAAGCAAGGCAAATTGTATGGTCGTTACCAATTACTTGGAACGCAATTTGATTAATTACTTCTGGCATAACAGGGTTTACTTTCCCTGGCATAATAGATGAACCTGGTTGACGAGCAGGTAGCATAATTTCCGCTAAACCAACACGTGGACCTGATGCCATTAAGCGAAGGTCATTTGCAATTTTAGACATATTCATCATACACACTTTAAGTGCTGCAGATACTTCTGTGTATGCATCCGTATTTTGCGTTGCATCTACTAAGTCTTCTGCACCAACAAGTGGTAATTCACTAATTGCAGCTAAATGTTTTACAACTGCTTCAATATATTCTGGATCTGCATTTAATCCTGTACCAACTGCAGTTGCTCCCATATTTACTTCATATAGATGTTGACGTGATTGCTTGATACGTTTCATATCACGTTCAAGTACGCGAGAGTATGCTTTAAATTCTTGACCAAGACGAATTGGCACAGCGTCTTGTAAATGTGTACGACCCATTTTAATAACATGATCGAACTGTTCTGCTTTTAATTCAAATACATCGTGCATATAACCCATCGTTTGTAATAAACCTTCTAATGCGTTTAATGTTGCAATATGAATCGCCGTTGGGAATGCGTCGTTTGTTGATTGCGCCATGTTTACATGACTATTTGGACTAATATAATGATAGTCTCCCTTTTCCATTCCTAATAATTCAAGAGCACGATTGGCCATGACTTCATTTGCATTCATGTTCATTGAAGTACCTGCTCCGCCTTGGATTGGATCTACGATGAAATGATCATGCCATTTTCCATCAAGAATTTCTTGAGCGGCTTCTGCGATCGCGCCGCCCTTGTTCAATTCCAATCTTCCTACATCTGTATTAGCAAGCGCTGCAGCTTTTTTTACAATTGCGAATGCTTTAATTAAACCTTCATGGATTTTGTATCCTGTAATTGGGAAGTTTTCTACTGCACGCATTGTTTGTACGCCATAGTATGCATAGTTTGGTACTTCTTTTTCACCTAAAAAATCTTTTTCAATTCGAACACCATTTTTAACTTCAGTTAATGTTGCCATGATTATTCACTCCTTAACAATTTCTTATGCTGCTTTTGTTTCTTTGACTGTTTCTACATATTGTTTTGCTTTCTCATCATCGAATTCGCCTTCCCACTTCGACATAACAATGGCCGCTAATGCATTTCCTAATACATTGACAGATGAGCGAATCATATCTAAAATGCGGTCAATTCCCGCAATTAATGCGATACCTTCTAGTGGTAACCCCATTGAACCTAACGTTGCTAATACAACAACGAACGATGCACCTGGAACTCCCGCCATACCCTTGGATGTTAACATGAGAACGAATAATAACGTAATTTGCTCCGTCAGTGACATGTGCACACCGTACATTTGTGCAACAAACAATGCCGCTAACGCTTGATAAATAGCCGATCCAGTCAAGTTAAATGTATAACCTGTCGGAATTACGAAAGAGGCAACTGCCTTTGGACAACCGAACTCTTCCATTTTTCTCATTATATTAGGTAAAACAGCTTCTGAACTTGCTGTCGTAAATGAAAGAATAAGTTCTTCTTTTAAAATTTTCATTAATGTAAAAATGTTTACGCCAACCATTCGTGCATTAATACCTAATACAATCACAACGAATAGTATAACAGTTACGTATACAGCTAGCACTAGTTTTCCTAAAGGAAGTAGTGTTGCTACACCAAATTTTGCAACAGTAACCGCAATTAATGCAAATACACCAAATGGTGCAAATTTCATAACTTGATTTGTAACCCAAAACATCGCTTCAAGTACACCTTCAAAGAAGTTAAAGACAGGCTTTCCTTTGTCTCCAATTGCTGCAACTCCTAAACCGAATAGTACTGAGAAGAAGATAATCGGTAATAAGTCACCTTGTGAAATCGATTCAAATACGTTTTTCGGTACAATATGAACAATCGTCTCAGCGAATCCTTTCTTCTCTGTAGCATCTGCTGTTTGTTTATAAGAAGAAATATCACTTTGCTGTAAATTACTCATATCAACGCCAGTACCTGGTTGGAATATATTTGCCGCAAGTAATCCCATTAAGATAGCAATCGTCGTAATGATTTCGAAATAAAGAATCGTCTTCCCACCCAGTTTCCCAAGCTTCTTCATATCTCCTACACCAGCTACTGCAACAATTAATGCTGAAATAACAATCGGTACTACAATCATTTTAATTAAGTGAATAAATATATCCCCAATTGGTGTGATATAAGAAATCGCCGTTTTATTACCATAGAAGATTGCCCCTACTACAATCCCTAAAACAAGCGCAACAAAAATTTGTGTTGCCAATCCGAATTTTTTCATTTATGTTCATCCCCTTTATGCGAACGCTTTCATTTCGTATTTATAAAAGCTTACACACACATCATATAGGCGAACCTACAAAATCATACAAAAACCTACAAGTTCGTCACAAAAAATTCAAAAATTTTTCTTTTCTTTTTCATTGACACCTTTTCATGAAAAAGAAATAAAATATACTTGATAAGTAATCAGATTGTTTCGTATAATCAAAAAGATATATACTTACAACAAATCGAAATGAAAAGGAGTGGATGGTATGAAAAATTATGTGCAAAAATTCGTCCTATCTTCTTCTTTTCTTTTTCATTTTCTTAAAAAGGAACAAAGGCAAATGCCTTTGTTCCTTTTTTATTGCGATCTATATAGGGGGAATTGTTATGAAGCCATACAAAAGAGTCTTAATTAAATTAAGCGGCGGCGCACTTGCTGATCAATCCGGAAATAGCTTTAATTCCAAACGATTAGAACATATCGCAAACGAAATTATATCCATTATTGACTTAGGTATCGAAGTATCCATTGTCATCGGCGGCGGTAATATTTTCAGAGGTCATCTAGCTGAAGAATGGGGAATTGATCGTGTTGAAGCTGATAATATCGGTACATTAGGTACAATCATTAATAGCTTAATGCTTCGGGGCGTTTTAACAAGTAAAACAGATAGAGAAGTACGTGTTATGACTTCCATCCCGTTTAATGCAGTAGCAGAGCCTTATATTCGCCTCAGAGCAGTACATCATTTAGATAACGGTTATGTTGTCATTTTTGG
The DNA here is from genome assembly GCF_022663605.1 of Bacillus cereus group sp. BfR-BA-01379. NCBI lineage: Bacteria > Bacillati > Bacillota > Bacilli > Caryophanales > Bacillaceae > Bacillus > Bacillus cereus group sp. BfR-BA-01379. The sequence continues at coordinate 13,903 of NZ_JAKUFT010000031.1, read as the reverse complement.
CGGTGGTAACGGGCAACCGTTCGTTACCACCGATTATCCAAGTGTTCAAAGAGCCATTGAAATGAATAGTGACGCAATATTAGTCGCAAAACAAGGAGTAGATGGCGTCTTTACTAGTGATCCAAAACATAATAAATCAGCGAAAATGTACAGAAAACTAAACTATAACGATGTTGTTAGGCAAAACATTCAAGTCATGGATCAAGCCGCTTTATTACTTGCCCGTGATTATAATTTACCCGCACACGTCTTTAACTTTGATGAGCCTGGTGTAATGAAAAGAATTTGCTTAGGTGAGCATGTGGGGACATTGATTAATGATGATGCTTCATTGCTTGTACATGAAAACTAATTATTTTTCATAAAAAAGGGTGTCTATAAAAGACACCCTTTCCTCTCTATAAATAATACTCCACCAATCCCCCCAATTTTTCCTTACAACGCTCCCAAAACGATAACTTCTCAAAAAACTCTTTCGTCATCTCTTTCGAATCATGAAAATCTTCTGTTAACGCCTTATTCACTTCTGAAACGATAGTTCCACCATGAATATACAAATTCATCTCATCATTTATATAAAAACTTCGTGCCGTTATGTTCGTTGTGCCGATAACAGTTAGTTCATTATCAATCAGCATTAACTTTCCATGAAACATACCTTTTTTATAACCATATACCGTAATCCCGTTATTAACAGCTTGACGAATATACGGATACGCTGCTTCTTTAATAAGAGGAATATCTGGTTTATATGACCATAGTATTTTTACTGTAACACCACGTTTTTTCGCTTCAATTAAAGCATTCATAAATTCTTTATTTTTCGCTATAAAATAAGGTGTTGTAATGACAATTGAATGCTTCGCTTGTTTTATTAATTTGATATATGTTCCAGCGACGTGATGTCCATTGTAGCTAGTCATCGTATGTAATGTGTTCCCTTTACTCGCTTTATTCGTACTTCTTTTTATATGTTCTTTCGTATCTCGTTTCCAATCTAAAGCGAATTGCTCTTCTAAATCTTTTGCTCCTTCTCCTTTAAGACGCACATGATAGTCACGCCAATATCCAAATCGCTTATCTTTTCCTAAGTACTCATCTCCTATATTAAAACCACCTGTATAGCCAATCTCCCCATCAATCGTCGTAATACGGCGATGATTGCGATGGTGAAGTGAATAAAATCCGAATGGCAATTGAGGTTTTCTACTATATGTAAAATGTACACCACTTTCCCGCAATTCATTTATCACCTTTCTTTTGAATGATAAATCATTAATGCGATCAACTGATAAATACACGTTTACTCCTTCTTTTGCCTTCTCTTTTAATAAGTTTAAAAAAGTATGGCTACTTTTATCATCAGACAAAATAAAAAAGTACGTGTAAATAGATTGTTTCGCCTCTTTTATATCCGTAAATAACTGTTTATAAAATGACTTCCCTTCTACATATAATTGAAAGTCACTATGATGAGGTGCATACTCTGTCGGCATGTTTTTCCCGGCTTCCATTTTTCTTCCGAGCGTAACGTCAATATGCATACAAATTAATATAAAAATAACAATCGCAATAATAATAGAAGTAACTCGCAATATTTTTTTTATCATTTTGATTTCCTTCCGCTCAAATTACTGTCTACTCCGTAGTGTTTCATTTAAATATGTTTTCATACGAAATGTATTTCTTAATTTTTTATCGATGTTAAACAGATAAAGGAGAGAAGAATATGAGAAAAGGAAAAATCCCTATTGTTTTTATCCCAGGGCTTTTCGGTTCTATGAGCAATATTATTATTCCAGGTACCGGTAATTGGGGCTTTGGACTTTCTGCGTTTGTTTATGAGCCATTCATCATGATGTTAGAAAGTATGGGTTACAAACGAAATAAAGACTTGTTCATCTGTTTTTATGATTGGCAGCAGCGCATTGTTTTTTCTACACAAAAATATTTATTACAAACGATTACCTATGCGAAAAAAATTACAGGTTGCGATAAACTAAATCTAATATGCCATAGTATGGGCGGACTTCTTGGACGGACTTACGTTCAAAGTGACGAATATAAAAATGATGTGAATCAGCTTATTATACTCTGTACACCAAACGCTGGGTCTCCAGCAAATTATAGTTATTGGACTGAGGGCAGTCTTCCTGTCCATGCCTCTTCTAAAATAAATATCGTCCATTTTTATATGGAACAATACATTCACTATTTAGGCACCTTACATAACATGAATACAGTTAAGGCGATACATCTTTACTTTCCAGGATTACAAGATGTTATTCCGTGTAAAGATTACGGAAATTATTTATTTACAAGATTCGGCTCTTCGATTACATTTCTTCCTTATTGTAGGATGAACACGAAAAACCCTTTCCTCGATGCATTAAATGAAAATAGATTTATGATACAAAAAAGAAATATTGAAACTATACTCATTGCCGGGGATGGAGAGGAAACCATTCAATATTTACAAGTTGTCCCTTCATATTCCAAACTGAAATGGACAGACGGCAAAGTCGTCGGTGATATACTGACAAAACATGGTGATGGTAACGCTGTTCTACATAGCGTTTTTCTTCTGGAGGGAAATAAATATGTTGTGCATGCTTCACATAATGAAGTGCTCTATAAAAGCATTCCTATATTACAAAAGATACTCTAATTTACGAACAAACAAGGTGTGGCATTAAGATTAAGCCACACCTTTTTATATTTAAACAAAGTTTCTCGCATCGTTATTTCTTCCAAACTTATAAATAGCAATTAAGAAGAATGCTACCGCAAAGGCAATTAAGATTAAAATATTTAAATACAAATCTGAAACTGGAATTCCTTGTTGTAGTTTTGATACTGTGTCTAATAGCCATCTTTGCGGAAGAAAATCAGCTACTTTTTGTACCGCTTTTGGCATAATGTCATACGGAAAATAACATCCAGCCAATAAACATGTCGGTACAATAATCATATTTTGCAGTGCATTTGCCGATGCTGAGTTTTTCGAAAAAGCGACAAGGACTAACGATATTCCAATCGCTATTAAAGCAAATAGCATGAGTACACCAATCATCACTATGAAAGGCATATTAATATTTATATGAAAAACATTCGTTAGGAATAAGATTGTAATCAGAATTTGTACTGTTAATAGCATCATATTTACCCCGACATTAGATAATATAAATTTCTTCCCATCTATCGGCGTTGATAAGAGTCTAAAATACGTTCTATTTTCTTTTTCTTTTAAAATATAACCTGATAAGTTCGCTGCTGAAAATAGCATAAACATAATAAGATAACCCATCGTTTGGTTTGTCATATCTTTATTTTTCGAAGTATCTTCTAGCGTCTCAGTTTTCATTTTAAATGAACCTTTTTGATATCCTGCGTACATACTATCAAATGCACTTTGATCTGTTCCTGCTACTTTACTAATCGCAGCGATATTATCAACATAATTATATAAATATGATTTTATAAATCCTGTTACTTGATCACCTTTAATCGATGAAATTTTAATATGAGCTGGTTTCCCTTCTCGAACACTTTTTGAAAAACCAGAATCTAATGTAATAACTCCATCAAGTTTTTTGGAAGTAAGTTTATCTTCTACTTCAGATTCTTTAATTTTACTTACCTTTACATGATTTAATCCTTCTAAAAATTTCACCGTATCATTTGCTATAAATTGATTTTCTTTATTTATAACACCGATATTTAACGTCCCTTGCCCGACATTCCCATACATTGAGAAGGAGATTAGTGTTCCGATTATCGGCAAGCTAATAATAATGAATAACCCTTTTTTATTTTTCAAAAGTACAGATAACGTTTTTTGTATGAGCCATAAAATATCTTTCATACTATAGCCCCTCCCGTCTACGTAATGCAATAATTGCAATTAATAAAAAGAGTGCCGAAATGCCAAGGTTTAAACATATTACTGGCAGTGCTGCACCTACATCATTTGCATAAATAATTTTCATGACAGCTGTGTTTGCCCACGTTAATGGTGATAAATTCGTAACGAAATTTTCTTCTATTACGAAATATGCACCACCAAAAATAGAAGCTAATTGCACTACTACCATAATAATTGCTCTTGATGATTCCGGTGTTTTCGTAATATATCCGATTCCTAAACCGAAGCTAATTGCTAGAAAGACTTGTGTTAATAAAATAATAAATATGATTCCAAGATGGTCGCCCCAATTCGCTTGAAAAACAAATTTACTAAATAGCATAACGAGTAATATGCACAGTGCATTTGCTACTAGGCTACCAAGTACTTTTCCAATGAATATTTCAGCCTTACTTATAGGTGCAGCAATGAGACGATCTCCTGTTTTACGTATCCGTTCTCCTCGAATTAAAGAACTTGCTCCCATCGCAGCATATAGTGCAATCATCGTTGTCATTACAACCGCATAGTAATCCATAGAACCTGGTTTTTTCGCAGCTTGTAAAGATGTTTCTTTTATATAATCATTATGATTTCCATTTGAAATAACTGCGCTCACCTTACTAGGATCAACTTTTGCAACTTCGGTTGCTACATTGTACTTATCAACAAATGTTGTAAGCATGCCTTCCACAATACTTCCCTCAATACTACTTTTGTCACTTCCGTAAAATTTTGCACCATCTTTATTTAACTCTACATAAGCAGCATATTTATTTTTCTTCACTTCTTCTTTCCCATCTATACTGCCGGAAGCTTTTTTAAAATGAATACCCGATTTATCGACTTCTTTCGTAAATGCTGCAAACGATTGAGAAAGTGTGCTACTCGCTTCATCTTTATACAGCACTTGTATATCCTTAATCGATTGACTATCGCTATCAAATGCATTCGTTAATGCTGTTCCTAACACAAGCATAAGCACAATTGGAAATGCTAACATAAAAACTAAAGTTCTTACGTCCCTGAAATCTCTTTTAATATGCATAACTGCAATATTGAAGATGTTCAATTGATGAACCTCCCTTTACCTTTTCTTCATTTTCCTTTTATTTATCTCGTAAGTTTCTTCCAGTCAACGTAAGGAATACTGTTTCTAAGTTTGGAGCCTGCTCCTCTAACGAACGGATTTCAATATCATGATTAATGAAGTGCTGAATAATTTTATTCAAATTGTTTACTCCTGCATCCGAGTTTACTTTAATTACGTTCTCTTCCATTTGAACAGCTTTCACACCGTTTATCTCTTTTAACTTTTCTACATCTAAATTTTCTACTGACTTCACTTCCACCCAAATATCTTTCGTATCAGTAATTATTGCTTTTAACTGTTCTTTCGTACCTTCTGCAATTACTTTACCATGATCTACAATTGCTATTTTCGTACAAATCTCTTCTACTTCCTCCATGTAGTGGCTCGTGTAAATAATGGTACTTCCCATTTCATTTAATTTTCGAACAGACTGGAGAATATAGTTTCTTGACTGTGGATCAATTCCAACTGTCGGCTCATCCATAATAATTAACTTCGGTCTATGAGCGATCGCACAAGCGATATTTAGTCTTCGTTTCATCCCGCCAGAAAAGTTTTTCGGGTAACTTTTATGTTTATCGCTTAGTCCTACAAACTGAAGTGCTTCCTCTACTCTCGCTTTTAGCTCAGCTCCTCTTAACCCGTACAATCCAGCAAAGAATTTCACATTTTCATAGGCAGTTAACTCTTCATAAATCGCAATATCTTGCGGAACGATACCGATATTCATCTTCGCAAATCGATTATGTTTCTTTATATTTTTTCCTAATATGCTAATTTCACCTTCATTACTTCTTAACAACCCAGCGATCATATTTATCGTTGTACTTTTACCAGCACCATTTGATCCTAAAAAGCCAAATATCTCTCCTTCTTTAATAGATAAAGACATATTATCTACCGCGATGAAATCACCAAATTTTTTCGTTAAATTTTTAATTTCTAATGTATTCATCATTTCACCCCTATTTCGGTTTCTCTGCTTTTAGTATAAACAAAAAAAATGAACCTGCTCAGTGCAGAAGTTCATTCTTTTCACATGAGATTATTCACTTTTTTCATATGAGATGATTCATCCTCATCACCATTTCCTATATCGGCAACAACATTGTTACTGAAAAACCACTTGTTCCGTCTACAATAATTTTTCCGTTTACTGATGCTGTTCGCTCCTCCATCCCCATAATCCCGAGACCTTTCTTAACGAGATCTGCACCTTTTCCGTTATCCTTCACTTGTACTTTCACCATCTTATTAAGTACATGAATATCGATTGAAATGACTGTCGCATCAGCATATTTCATCGCGTTCGTTAGTGCCTCCGTAACATTTTCACCGATAATCTTCCACTGAATCGGTGAAATCATATCTAAATTCCCTTTATATACGAAAGGAATATTTATATCATGCTTACCGGCAAATTCCTCTATGAATAATTTCATACGATGAATACCAATTTGCTCAGTTGGTGGCTTCATATTTTTTAATGTAACTCGAATACTTTCAATTCCATCTTTCGAAATATGAATTGCATTTTGTAATAACTCGGCAGATTTCTCTTTATCTATCCCCATTAATCTCTTTGCCGCTTCCATTTGAATTAACGCCCCTGTCATCGAGTGGCCAATTTTATCATGAATTTCTTGAGAGAGCCGGTTTCTCTCTTCTAACTTAAATGTGTACTCTGATTGCTTTATGTACTCTTTATTTTCATGTAAGCTTTTCGTCAGCCGCTGCATATCTTTTCGCATCTTATCATTTTGTGATTCAAGCTTTAACACACGCGATATATACCGTTCTGCCATAGTTAATACAAGGAAAGAAAATGCAACAATTAATCCATATGTCATTCGGATACTTTCATCTGTAAAGATAATAGGAATCATCATAATGATAAAGAGATGCCATTTCTTCTCTATATAACGAAATATAATTTCATATAAGTTCAATGGTAAAAACAAAATAAAAAACGGATGAACCTTCCATGCAAATAACATAACTACGCCAATTGACAGAGAAGTTAATATGTTTTTGTACGTATCTTTTTTAAATATGGAAATAAGCACGTTTACAGAAAGATATAAAAGCAAAGTAAGTATAATCCATGGTAAGTTCGCGACATTTAAATAAATGTAACTAAACACAATATATATAAAGACAATTAATTTACTTACAATTAACCAAAATTCCATATCTTTAATCTACTTTCCCTGTTAAGTAATAAATCGCAATTTGTGTACGATGTTCAAGTCCAGTTTTCCCTAAAACTGATGTAATATAATTTGCAATCGTTCCTTCTGATATGAAAAGTTGCTTTGAAATTTCTTTATTCGAGAAACCTTTCGCAATTAATGCGATAATACTAAGCTCCCTTTCTGTAAAAAGACTCTTATCTATTTTACATTCGTCCTCTTTGCTTTCCATTAAATTGCACTTAATTTTATCAAGCACTACATCTTGCATAACAGTTTGACCGTTATATACTCCTTTTATTGCATCACGAATACGCTCTGGATCATTATTTTTTAATAAATAACCTTTCGCCCCGTTTTTTACTGCGTCCAAAATATATTCATCATCATCGAACGTCGTTAAAATTAGCGGTTTCGTTTTCGTCTCTTCACAAATGAATTTCGTCGCCTCTACCCCATTCATGTTTGGCATACGAACATCTAAAAGAGCAATATCAACGTCGTTCTTTTTGCAATAGTCCACTGCTTCTTTCCCATCATTTACTGTATCTACCACTTCGAACTCTTCATATGTATTTAAAATAATTTTCATGCCTTCTCTAATAAAAGAATTATCATCTGCTATTAATATTTTAATTTTCATGTTTGTTAGTATGGACCTTTCCCTACTAACATTCACATCCTTTCTTCACTTAACATTTCCCACTTGCTCATTATATACTTCTTTTTACCATTTTTTCACACCTTTTTTCATGTAGCCTCCTTTCTAAAAATATATTATTCTTTTTTTACAACATGTGTAGGGTGACCAGTCATTTCTTACGTCTATATAATAGAATGCGTCAAAAAGGAGGGAGAGACCCATTGAAGAAAAACAATTAATTGAAAAGGCACAGCAAGGAAGCGAACATGCTTTTCGTATCCTTGTGCAAACATATCGTCACTATATTTTCCAAGTTATCTTTTCTATTTTAAGACATGAAGAAGATGCGAAAGATGTTACACAAGAAGTATTCGTAAAAATCCACGCCTCTCTCCCAAATTATCAATTTCGCGGATTAAAAACGTGGATGGCGCGTATTGCCACCAATCACGCTATTGATTATAAGAGAAAAAAAGCTAGAGAAAACGAAGAACTCTCCTTATGTAAAGAAACTGAGGAAAATATAAAATCCTCTCAGAATATTGAGGCTTTATTATTGACGAAAGAGCAAAAATTACTCATTGCTCAAAAACTGAGAGAACTTCCTGAAAATTACCGCGACGTCGTTCTCTCACATTATTTAGAAGAAAAAAGCTATCAAGAAATTGCTTTACAGGAAAACATCGAAGTGAAAACAGTCGAAATGAAATTGTATCGGGCAAGAAAATGGATTAAAAAACATTGGAAGGAGGAAGAGTTTCTATGACGCATTATTCAAAAGAAGATTGGCGCAATTATACTTTAGATTTTTTAGAAAGCAATGAACGTGAATCTATGGAAGAACACCTTTATGAATGTGATCATTGTTTAGCGCTTTATATGGAAAGTATCGATGAACAACACGAAAACCTTCCAATGATAAATGATGATTCATTTACGAATGAAGTTATGACGCAAATTGATTTTGAAACGCTACAACCTAGTGAAAATATAAAAACAAACTCACTAAAGCGAACGATTATTCACTACATAATTGCGACCGCAGCTACAATTATTTTTATGGTAAGTGGTTTATTCCAATATATTTTCACAGCGACATCAAATTTCGAGAAATCTTCAAAACATAACGAGTCTTCTATCTCACAACAAATTGTTAACAAATCGGTAGACACATCAAAAAAGGACGGAGGTTTAAAGCATGAATAAAAATCCCTTTTTAGCACTTGTATTAGGGCTAATTCCCGGGCTTGGACATTTATATTTAAAGAAGTTTGGACGGTTTATTTTATATAGCGGAGGGGCTTTATTACTATTTTCTTTTGCAGTTTTTTGCGTAATAGAATTAATAGCGCGTGAGTTGGCTTTTATCTCTCTATTTTTACTAGTTGTGTTATGGGTGATCAATTTATTAGATTTAGTTATCACTATTATTAATCAATCGAAAAAACAAGCAACCGGAGAATTTACAGAGTCCTCTAAAGAGAGCGAACGATTTTATATCATTCTTCTATCAATCATCCCTGGACTTGGACATTTTCAATTAGGACTTATGCAACGTGGACTGACATTTTTAGTCGCTTGCACAGGAATCGGAAGTATGATTATTTTCGTTGCACTTTTAACATCGCAAGAAAGTTTCCTAATCTTCCTTATTACATTACCTGTTTTATGGATTTACAATTTCTTCGATGTTGTTCAGCAGCTCCAGAAAAAAGAACGTGGCGAGCAACTAGATGATCGTACTATTTTCGAAGAGTTTGAAGAACATCGTGAACAAGGAAAGAAGAATAAAACATTCGCTTCTATTTTAGCCATGTTCCCCGGAGCAGGACATATGTATTTAGGTTTACAACGCCGCGGCCTTCAGCTTATGGCAGCCTTTTTACTTTCAATATATTTACTCGATTTATTAAGACTTTCTGCGTTTTTATTTTTAGTTCCAATCATTTGGTTCTACAGCTTCTTTGACGCTTTACAGCAAACTGCAAAGTATGGAAAAGAACGTGTACATGACGAACCTATCATTGATTATTTTATCAATCATCAAAGATGGATCGGTATTGGGTTAATTACACTCGGTGGTTATTATTTATTAGATCAAACACTCCTTCCTATTTTGAATGATTACTTTGCAACTATATTTAACATTCATCTTAGCGAGCTATATTATCGCTATTTCCAAACATCTATCGTTGCACTCCTCTTAATTGGTGGCGGCTTTAAATTGTTACTTGGAAATAAAGAAAACAAAGGTGGTACAAAAGAATGAGAACATGGCGCGTTGGAACATTTTCAATGGGGCTTTCTATTATTTCATTAGGTTGCTTCTTACTATTTTCAGTTATAAAAGGGACTGAGGTATTAGATTCCTTAACAGCATGGTGGCCTGTTTTACTTATTATACTTGGCGTGGAAATTTTACTATACCTTCTATTTTCTAAGAAGGAACAATCCTTTATTAAATATGATATTTTTAGTATTTTCTTTATCGGCGTTTTAGGAAGCGTTGGAATTGCTTTTTACTGTTTATTATCAACTGGATTACTAGATGAAGTTCGTCATTCTATTCATACCACTCGCCAAACGAGTAATATTCCAAGTGGACAACTTGATATACCTGAATCTATCAAAAAAATTGTAGTGGATGCAGGACATTACCCTCTAACAATAGAGGGTAATGATACAAATCAAATTCACCTTCTTGGAACATATGAAATAACAACGAAAGCTAATGAAAAACTCAATTTAAAACAAGAAGATTTCCTTTCAGTTCAAACAGCAGGGGAAACGATGTATATTACTTTAAAATCTTTACCAGTTCAACATACGTTATGGAATTCAGCACCACAGGTCAAACCGACACTCGTTCTTCCGCAAAATAAAAATGTAGAAGTTCGTGCTTCAAATAACGAACTATCCCTTTATCCAGGTCAATTACAAAATAATTGGTTTGTACAAGAAAGTTCACATGTATCTGTTCATTTAACGAAAGAAAGCGATGTATCTGTAATCGCCGTAACAAACAAAAAAGAAGCACACGGAAACACACCTTGGGAACAAGTTGAAGATTTAACGAAAAAAGAAAATAATTCTTCAGAAGAAAATCCAGAATTCAACGAGCAAGAACATTGGTATAAAAATTCGATTAAAACAGGCAGCGGGACGTACAAGTTAAATATTGAAAAAGCTTATAATATCAATATGAGTATAATTGAAAAATAAAAACCTTCCACAATTGTGGAAGGTTTTTCTCATATAATCGCTTTAATTCCTTCTAACACTAATCCAATCATAAATCCGCAAACAGCCCCGTTTACTCGGATCCACTGTAAATCTTTACCGACGTTATTTTCAATCATTTCGATTAACGTTTTATCATCTAACTTATCAAGGTTTTCTTGTACAAGTTTTCCGATTTTCGAATGATTCTTTTCAACAAGTGTGACAACTTGTTTTTGTAACCACTCTTCTATTTTTTGAACAGTTTGTTCATCTTCTTTTATTTTATTCATTTGTGTTTGTAAAAATGGAATAACATATTTATCCGTAAATTCTTCATTTTTCACAAAAGTAATCGCCCTTTGTTGTACTTGCTCCAGCATCTCTTTAATTTTGTCAGTAGCATTCCAATTGGCAATCCATTTCTCTTTCCAATTTTCTAATTCTTGTAGTAACGCTTCATTTTCTTTTACATTTATAATTTCTTGACGAATTTTCGATAATATAATTTGTCTTGTGCTATTATCTGCATCTTGTAAGCTGTTAATATTGCTAATAATGAATTTCTGCAAAATACCGCCAATTTTATCTTCATCTACAATATTCATAAACGATTTCAAAGTAAACTGTAAAAATCCATCTACTTTTATGTTTTCCATCGCCTTTATACCTAAGCTTCCGAGCTGGTATCGTGCTTCATCTTGCGCTGTCCAATCTTTCACTTTTACTAAAATGTAATCAAGTGTCTTTTCATCATATTCTTGCACAACTAATTGATCAACAAGCACTTGTAAAATGTTACTTGTATTGATTGTATGCAAATACGTTTTTAATTCTTTTTCAATAATAACCGCTAATTTTTCCGTATCTATTGTTACAATCGCTTTCTCCGCAATCGTTACAATCCCTTTTTTCACAGCGTCAGACTGCATTTCTCTCTCAGCAATTTGTAGCACCATTTGCGCTAACTGCATTTCTTTTACTTTATCCGTAATACTTTCTTTCGTTAGCCACTCATTTTCTAACGTATGAATGAGCCCTTTCGTTACTCGTTTACGATTTTTAGGTAATAACGCTGTATGCGGAATTGGAATTCCCATCGGATGACGGAATAATGCTGTAACTGCGAACCAATCCGCAAGTCCGCCAACTAACCCTGCTTCAAATCCCCCTTGTATAATCTCTCCAGCTACCGTTCCTTGAAACGGGATAGAAGCCGCAAAACCTACTCCCATAACCCCAAGCGAAATACCCGCTATATATTTAGTCTGTAATGACATCGTATACACATCCTCTTATTATGTAAAATAAAGCTTTTTGTTATATTTATTTGATATTCGTTCTTTATATCTATACTATAATGAACTAATGCGAAAATAACAAAGAATTTATAATAATACATATGTCATTTAAATAAAAAATGAGGCCACAATTAGCCTCATTTTTCTAATATTGTTAATGCCTCACCTGTTTTATAATACTCATTCATTACATCTTCTGGAACCATACTACCTCCAGTTCCCCACACAATATGAGTACCTTTCTTCATCTTCTCTGTTAACTGTTGTTTTTGTAAGTACTCACCTTCTTTACACACTTTCACTGGTCCTATCATACCGGCTAACGCAGAAGGCTCTAAATAAATATTTTCTGTATCAGCTAGTTCTTTTAACAATCTATACAACTCTTCATCACTTACTGTGTAATTCCCACTCAAAAATGGTTCCATCGTTTTACCGACAAATCCAGACGGTCTTCCTACCGCTAGTCCGTCCGCGTCTGTTACATTATCAATCCCGACATCTTGAACAGCAATTTTATCATGAAGTCCTGTCATTAAACCGAGTAACATGCATGGAGAGTGCGTAGGCTCCGCAAAGAAGCAGTGCACGTTGTCTTTATACAATAACTTTAAACCAAATGCGACGCCGCCAGGTCCGCCTCCTACTCCGCACGGAAGGTAAACAAATAAAGGATGCCCTTCATCTACTACAATCTCTAACTCTTCTAATTGCTTTTGTAAACGCGATGCTGCTACTGCGTATCCTAAAAATAAATCATGGGAGTTTTCATCATCTACAAAATAACAGCTAGGATCTGCATCTGCTTGCTGACGCCCCTCTTCTACTGCTTTACTATAATCAGCTTCATACTCAATAACGTGCACACCTTTATTTCTTAATAAATCTTTTTTCCATTCTTTTGCGTCTGCTGACATATGAACAGTTACATTAAAACCTAGTTTCGCACTCATAATCCCAATACTTAGCCCTAAATTACCTGTAGAACCTACCGCAATTGAGTATTTTGCAAAAAACTCTCTACATGTATCACTATCTAAAATAGAGTAATCAGCTTCTTCTGTTAACATACCATGCTGCAAAGCTAATCGTTCAGCATGCTTCAACACTTCATAAATGCCTCCTCTAGCTTTAATTGACCCTGATATCGGAAGATGACTATCACATTTTAATAATAATTCCCCTAAAATAGGTTGCTCGTAATGTTTCTCTAAAGCTTGTTTCATTGAAGGGATTTTTAGTAAGGGTGATTCAATTATGCCGTTAGTCTCTTTCGTTTCAGGAAAAACTTTTGCAATATATGGTGCAAAACGCTTTAACCTCTCTTCCGCATCTTTTACATTCTCTTCATTCAGTGGCGAATCTTTTATTGCCGTTTCATACTTTTCCATGTTCGGATTCACCCAAAACACTTCTTCTGTTGCGATTAATTTATTTAAGAGTGGATATTCCTCTTTTAATTTCTCTATTTCCTTCATTTCTCTTCCTCCTCATCACCTTGTAGCTTACGATTTAATAAATTATAATTAAATTAATTTTAATATAGTTTAA
>NZ_JAKUFT010000030.1:0-59260 GCF_022663605.1 Bacillus cereus group sp. BfR-BA-01379 | reverse complement strand
GGATGCGCGTTAAGTGAAACTAGATAAAAGAGGGTTCCTATTATGCTAAAGAAATGGATAATCGTTTTCTTTATTTTTGCTATATTTTGTGGGAGTGTCGTTGCACTAATACATGCAAATAAAGGTAAAAAATATGATATAAAGGCATTTTCTAATGTAAATAGTAAGCAAAAGGATGGTATGCAGGAAGTCGATGCTAATGAGAAAAAGCGCTATGAAGTCGCAGCTGGAAAACTAGATCAATATTTAAAAGATAAAGGATTTAATGGGAGTGTTCTTGTAGCTAGTAAAGATCATGTGATTTTACGAAAAGGTTATGGGTATGCGAATGTGCAAGATAAAGTAGTAACAACGCCAAGAACGAAATATCGCATTGGTTCAATTACGAAAACAGTCGTTGCAATATCTATTATGCAGCTAAAAGAAAAAGGGAAATTAAATATTGAAGACAATGTAAATAAGTATATTCCATCGTTTCCGGCAGATAAAAACATTACGTTGCGAAATTTGTTAACACATACGTCAGGGTTACCGGATCAGGGACAAGGTAGAGTTGATGCGGCGTCAAGATTAAAGTTAGTAACGTGGATTGGAGCGCAAAAATTGCAATTTCCTGCAGGGACAGGATGGCGATATACAGATTATAATTATATGGTGCTTGCGTATATTGTAGAAAAGGTAGCAAATAAACCGCTCGCTGAGTATGTGAAAGAAAATATTTTTACTCCTGCTGAAATGCATGAATCTGGAATGGGTGCAACTCTCCCTGAAGATATTTTTTTAGCAGAAGGTTATACGAGAAAAGATAATGAGTTAATAGCTGCACCCCGCTTAAAAATGAACTGGTTGTATGGGTGTGGTGAAATGTATACGACTGTTGAAGATATGAAAAGATTAGATGAGGCTATTATGGATGGAAAACTGCTATCTAAACAAAGTGTATTAGATATGTTTACTGCATCACCTGCAAGAAAATATGGATTTAGTTTCTATACGTATCCAGATTATTATCATAACCACGGCGTATTATCAGGCTGGAATACTTTTAATAATTTTAACTGGGATAAAAGAACGTTTGTCATATTATTCTCTAACGTTCAAAATGGTATGAATGATGCATTTAACCAAGAGTTTAGGAAAATGGCGAATGATTTAATAGAAGGAAAAGAATAATTTTAAAATCGGTATTGATATGTAATTATCAATACCGATTTTTTTATTTCGTAAAGTTCAGCGTGCTAAACAAGTAGGTAAGGAAGATAGTTGAATAAATACATATAGTTAGTTAAATGATAGGAATGTAAAGAATAATTGGTAATTTTTACATTGGAGAAAAAGCTTGAGCTTTACACTATGTGAAGCTTTACATTATTGGAGATAAGAACAGGAGGTTGAAAGAATGAAAAAAGTAGTAAAGTTTTGCTTAATAGCTACATTATCCACGGCGATTATTAGTGGTTGTTCTTTTGAAGGTGGTAATGAAAATGCAAAAGGGAAAGAGAATGGAAAAGTAGAGGTACAGAAAAAAGTTGGAAAATATACGATGCCAGATGAAAAAGATAAGCATGAAGGTACTTGGCTGCAATGGCCTCATGAATATACATATGGTGAAGAGTATAAGCAAGAAGTTGAACCGATTTGGGTTAAGATGGCAAGTGCTTTAACCGAGGGAGAAAAAGTCCATATTGTTGCATACGATGAGGAAGAGAAAGAGCGCATCAATAATCTTTTAATAGATAAAGGATTGAATATGGATAAAATTGATTTCTTTATCGCTCCTACTGATGATGTATGGGCAAGAGATAGTGGGCCGATTTTTGTTTATGACAATAATAAAAATCTCAAAATATTAGATCCGGCATTTAATGGTTGGGGAAAGAAAACTCCTTATAAAAATGATGCTCGTATACGTGAAAATGTTAGTAAACAATTAGGGATTGAAAGGATTGATTGGGGGAAATTTGTCCTGGAAGGCGGTGCAATTGAATTAGACAGTAATGGGACTGCTTTATTAACTCGAAGTGCAGTAACAAATAAAAATAGAAATCCGGATTTATCAGAAAAGGAAATTGAAAAATATATAAGTGACCTTGGAGTAACCAACTTTATTTGGTTAGACGGAGTACCTAATTTAGATATTACGGACTTTCATATTGATGGATTTGCTAAATTTCATGGTAAATCTACCATTGTAACGATGAAAGAAGATGACTTAGCCGAGTGGGGGTTGTCGAACAAAGATATGGACACATTGTTAGAGGCAAAAAATGCGTCAGGACAGAAATATAAGTATGAATACTTACCTCTTAGTAAAGAGAAAGTTATTTTAGAAAATGGAAAAGTTCTCGATTATAAGGGATCGTATATTAATTATTATATTGGGAATACAGTGGTATTGGTGCCTAATTATAATGATTCGAATGATAAAATCGCAAATGATACGATTCAGAAGTTATATCCAGATCGTAAAGTAGTTGGGATTGATGTGAGGGAGCTTTATAAAAATGGTGGCATGATTCATTGTGTGACACAGCAACAACCGATTCAATTGAAGTAATCGATTGAAATGTAGCAACCTACGGACAAAATAGGTATATTTTTTCCTTTACCTATTTTGTCATGCCTTATTATTTGTAACAATAAAGAGTTTTAATATAATGATAATCGGATTATAGTGTATAGTCGTATTTCGCTTTATCCCGCGTTAACGGACAGTAAAACTTCCACCTCAAAATTCAGTTGGAGCAAAGAAGTTAGGTGGGAGATCAACTGTCCGTTAACGTCCGATTGGTTCAACTAATAATCAGTGGGGATGAACAAAACCCCCACTGATTAAAGTTTCACTTTATATGGAAAAGGAGAAAGATGTTTGTGTCAAAGAAATTAAAAATAGTTTTTTCATTTTTTCCTATCATTCTACAGTACATTTTAAATGTAGCTTTGATTTGTTTGGGGATTGTTTTAAGTGTGTTTCTCATGAAAGAAGTCATTCAATTTATACAAGAACTGAAATTGAGTGGTAAGGAATCTAGTTATCATTTAGTTGATAGTATCGTTGTATTCTTTTTATATTTTGAATTTATCGTAATGATTATAAAGTATTTTCAAATGAATTTTCATTTCCCATTACGATATTTTATATATGTAGGTATAACAGCTATTGTGCGCCTAATTATTATAGATCATGATAGCCCAGTGGATTCATTGTTATACGCCTGTGCGATTCTTGTGTTAATTAGCGCTTTATTCATTGCAAATTCTAAAATAATGCGACGTGATTTAGTAGAGTAACATTTGCAGTTGGAATGTAAAAAGGAGTGACAGTATTGCCAGAGATAATTTTAACTAGCCTCATAATAATAGGGTTTATGATTCTATTATTTAATTGTATCCTTTCATAATTTAAAAGAATAACAGGTTAATAAGGAAAGAGGTTTTTGTAAATATGGTTCATTACAATAATCAAAATAGTTTACATCAAATATTTACATTAAAGGGAACGATTATAAGAGATATTTTCCCGCAAATTTTAGTATATACATGTATGTCAACGGTAGTAGCTGTGATTCATTATTATTATGCTGAAATACATATAAATCAAACCCCTTGGGTAATTGTTGGAGGGGCTTTAGGTCTACTGTTAGTTTTTCGTACGAATACTGCCTATGATAGATATTGGGAAGGTAGGAAGCTGTTTGGTACGATTGGTGCCTGTACTAGAAATTTAGCAGTTAGCTTTTTATGTCATTGGGAGTCTGGAGAGGGAAAGACAGATAAGGAAAAACTAAAATTTGTACAATTATTAGTTGCTTTTCCAAAGATAGCGAAAGGACATTTGAGAGATGAAAAAGATTTATCTGAAATAAAATCATTGCTTGATACTTGTTCTGAGAAGGAAAGAGAAATCTTGGCTAAATCTATTCATTTACCAATTAGTATAGTTTTTATGTTAAAAACTATACTATCAAAAGGTTTAAAAACAGGTCAAATTCATCCAAATGTGATAATTAATATGGAGACTGATTTGAATACTTTGCTTACGTCTGTGGGTGGGTGTGATCGTATTAAAACAACACCTATTCCTTTTGCGTATTTTGCTCATATAAAAATTTTATTGATTATATTTTGCGCAACTTTGCCAATTGGTCTTGTTGATAGCCTTGGATGGTCTACAGTACTTGCAACTACGTTTATAAGTTTTGCATTTATAGGTATTGAGGCAATAGGAGTTGAAATTGAGGATCCATTTGGTCAGGATCCAAACGATCTTCCGTTAGAAGAAATTTGTATAGGGGTAGAAATACATGTAGTGAATTTATATAACGAAAACGAACTATTAGAAGTAATCGATTTGAATCGTGATAAAAAAATTATTTAATTATTAATTGTGTATGACGATGAAATGTTTAATGCTGTCATGAAATACTGTATTTTAAAATCCTGTCAAGAGTCAATTTGCAGCTTAATGACAGCTTTATATTTTTTATATAAATATATAATATTTCTCCGTGCTATAATCCATTCATGAAATGTGCACGTTTCGAAAATTGTTATGAAAGAGAAATAGTTGGCATAGTGAAATTAGTTATTCAGCCATTATTAAAAAGCGAGGTAAATAATATGGAACAAAAACAAAATGGAATTATTTTTACTGCAATACCAGATAAATCAAATGAATATTATCGTCCATTTTATGAAGATCTGATTTATTTTAATGAATACTTAAATGAAAATAAATCATGTACTGATCAACTTGTTTCTTTATCTGTTGAAGAGCAAGACTTTCATACAAGCTTTTTTGAGTATGATGATATTTGGCTAAGAGATGTTGCACCAGTCGTCACAAATCATTTAGTTAAATTTAAATATCAACCCAATTATTTACCGAAAGATCAATGGCGATATTTAGATCAACAATTTAATAAATGGTTGAAAAAGAACGACTTTGAATATGTGAAATCTCCATTGATACTAGATGGTGGGAATCTTATTTGGAATAAAAAAGATACTGTTATAGTAACAGAACGTATATTTGATGATAATTATGATTGGACGGAAGAAGAAATTATAGAGCAACTGGAATGGGATTTGGATGTGAGCCGCGTTATTATTATTCCTGCTGAAGAAGGGGACGTACTTGCACATGCAGACGGAATGGTTAAATTTATTGATGAACACACGATGTTTATTAGTGATTTTTTAGGGGATCATGGATTTAGATATAATGTTCAAGAGATTATTCAAGAGCAAATGCCAGAAGCTGAATTTATAGTTGTGCCATCGTCATATACAGAGAAAGGGCAATATGATCAAGAAATAGCGTCGGCAAAAGGTTTGTATATAAATATGTTAGAAACATGTGATACGATTTACGTTCCTAAGTTTGGATTAGCTAAAGATCGGGAAGTGTTACGATATATTCAACAGCATACGGAGAAACAAGCTATTCAAATTCATGTAGGAGAAATATCAACAATGGGGGGCGCAATCAATTGTTTAACGTGGTATTGTCCTCAGCATTTGTTACCTTCAACAATGAAAAGAATGAACAATCAGAATAAAGATTTTTCAGTTAGGAAGATTTTTGATTGGTTTTAAAATAAGCGTATAAGAAAATGTATTCAAGGGGTAAGTATATGTATACAATTACTGAGTTTTCGCGGATTTGTAAAATGAGTACACGGATGTTAAGGCATTATGACAAAGAAGTTATATTAAAACCAGCATATGTGAACCCGGAAAATGGGTATAGATATTATGAGCAAGGGCAGTTAGAAATAGCATTGAAAATAAAAAAGTTAAGGGAGTATAAGTTCCCTCTACCGAAAATTAAAATCATTCTTCATTCGTCAGATCAAGATTCATTTATTAAACATATGCAAGCACAAATTATAGAGTTATCTCATGAAGTAAAACAAAATTTACAGGTTATTTCAGAAATGAATGAAATGGTAAATATGAATCATGCTTTAAATACTGCTTGCCATAGAAATTACGATATATTAATTGGGATGAGAAATGAAATAACAGTAATTGCTCAAAGGTTACAAATAAATATAGATGATATGGATGATTATTTTTATGACTTATATGAAAAAGTACACAAGAATAACTTCCAAATAGTCGGCTCGCCTTCTACAGTTTTTTATGATGAAGAGTATATTCCAAATAAGAGTGATATTGAATTAAGAATTCCAGTTATGCATGAGAACGATAAAGACGTAGTACAAGAATATGAAATAAAAAAATTAAATCCGCATCAAATCGTTACTACTATGCATTATGGAAGTTACGACTATATAGGTTACGCTTATATAGCGTTAGAAAAATGGATTGAAAGAAATGGTTATGTAATAGAGGATTCACCATATGAGGTTTACATCAAGGGATCTGAATGTGATTGTTTAGTAGAGGAGTATGTGACGCAAATTTGTTTTTTAGTGATGAAAATAAACTGAGAATAAGGATTGACATTAACATTATGTCAATCCTTATTCTATTTATGTAAGTAATTCATCATAATAAAAAGGAGAAAGAATATGAAAAAAACAATCATGATTATTTGCCTGATTCTAAGTATGACATGGGTTTCAGCATGTACTCCTGGAGGAGGAGGAGAAGGTGAGAATGGTAGTTTTGTTCTACCTAAGGAGTTGCCTAAAAATGTAGTGTTTAAAAATGGTACCATCTATACTTCAAATGGAAAGCAAGACGTTGTAGAGGCTATAGCCGTTAAAGAAGGGGAAATTACATTTGTTGGTTCAAACAAAGATGTAGAAGGATTTATAAATGAAGATACAAAAGTGGTGGATTTACAAGGACGTTTTATACTCCCTGGTTTTGTGGACAATCATAATCATATATTTGAGGCGAAATCACCAGCAGCAGGGAATTGTAGTGTCTCACCGGATGCTGCGCTGCAAGAACAACGTTCGTATTTAAAGGCTTGTAAAAAAGATGTGAAAGATGGCGAATGGGTAAGTGGAACAGGATTTAGTTTGGAAGAGCTGTTAAAAGATATGGACGAAAAATCAGAACAACAAACGCCATTACAAGTTCTTGATGAGTTATTTCCTAATAACCCTGTATTAATTATGGAAAGAACTTCTCATTCTGTATGGATTAACTCAAAAGCATTGGAAGTAGCGGGAATAAATAAAGAAACGAAAGATCCGCAAGGTGGAAGAATCATCCGGGATCCAGAAACAGGAGAACCTTTCGGGCTTCTGTATGATACAGCAGGGGATATCGTAATGGAAAAAGCATGGAATTCTCAGCCTAAACTCTTTGAAAAAAATTATGAAGGCTTGTTAGACGGTTTAGATGAGGTTGCGAAGAATGGAATAACTACAGTCGGCGATGGACGTCTATATTGGAAACGAGGCTGGTTAGATGTTTGGAATAAAGTTAATGATGAGAAAAAGTTAACATCACGAGTAGTACTTCGTCCGTGGGTATATCCGAACTTAAATGAAGCGGAACAAATGGAGTATTTCAAAAAAATTAAGCGTGATGATCTATCATCTCGAATGCTTATTAATCAAGTGAAAATGTATAGTGATGGAATTAGTATTAACAGTACAGCTAAAATACTAGAAAAATATAAATTTGAGTGGTTTAAAGGAACACCGTACGGTTTGAATTATATTCCAGAAGAAAAAATGAAATGGTGGTTGACGGAACTGAATAAACTTGGTTACGGTGCACTCATTCATACGATTGGAGATGGTGGGGTAAGAGAGAGTTTAAATGCAATTGAAGCAGCGAAGAAAGAAGGGGCGAATCAGCCTTATACGCTTACGCATGTTGAAATGGTAGAAAATAGTGATATAAATCGTTTTGCAAAATTAGGAATTAGTGCTGATTTCCAAGTAGGTCATGATTTTGCAGAAGATCCTAAACAAAGTTGGGCAAGTGCGTATTTTACAAATCAACAGATGGAACGAATTATGCCGTTAGGACGCATTTGGAAAACAGGAGCAAACGTATCACTTAGTAGTGATTGGGATGTAAATGAACTAAATCCACTTGTGACAATTTCGAATGCGCTAAGTATTGGAGAGAAAGGCTTATCTGATATATATGCAGCTATTGATGCTTATACGATTAAGCCCGCCAAAGCGTTAGGTCTTGATAAGATTACCGGTTCAATTGAAGTAGGTAAATCAGCCGATATGATATTACTAAATGAAGATATTACTAAAATGAGTGTCGATAAGATTCCAGATGCGAAAGTTTTAGTGACGGTTTTACAAGGAGAAGTAGTGTATCACAAGGAGAAATAAAGAGACACCTTATAAAGTAGTTGCAAGTACATGAATATATTTCTGTTGACCTTAACACGATGTCAAAGTTTAGACTAAACTTACATTCGAAGAAGGGGTGAACACGTATGAGAAATATAGAAAATAGTTTGTTTTATATGCCAGCTGAGTGGGAAAAGCATGAGGGGACATGGCTCCAATGGCCTCATGATAAAGCTCATAGAGGTGAAGGTTACAGAACTAAGCTAGATGATATTTGGGTAACGATGGCAAAGGAGCTTCATTACGGAGAAACTGTTCATATTGTTGTATATGATGAGGAAGAAAAAGTACATGTCCAAACGAAGTTAATGGAAGCGAAAGTGGACATGGATAAAATTGATTTTTTAATTGAAGAAACGGATGATATTTGGATAAGAGATAATGGACCGATTTTTGTGAAAAATAAGGAAGGTGATCTCTGTTTAACACACTGGATTTTTAATGGGTGGGGTGAGAAATATCCGTATGAAAATGATGCTGTTATTCCGGCAAAAATAAGTGAAACGTATAGCATTCCAAAAGTTAATTCTAGTGTCTGTCTAGAGGGCGGGGGAATAGAGATAAACGGAAATGGAACCTTAATGGCAGCGAAAACTTCTATTATAAATGAAAATCGAAATCCTACACTAAGTCAGGAAGAGATTGAAATAGAGTTAACGAAGCATTTAGGGGTCACGAATTTTATATGGATAACGGGCATTCGCGGTGAGGATAATTATGATGAAGATACGGATTACCATATTGATGGGGCAGCACGTTTTGTAAATGAAAATACAATTCTTTATGAATATGATCCTTTCGGGGAGAGTGAATCTTACCTTTTGGAGGCGTATGAAAAGCATTATCAAGAATTGAGACAAGCAAGAAATATAGATGGAAAACCATTTCAGCTCATACCAGTACCGGTGACGAGAAAAATGGTAAAAGAAGCAGACTGTAAGGGCTCATATTTGAATTTCTATATTGGAAATGAAGTTGTATTAGTTCCGATATATGGCGATGAGCATGATAAGTTAGCGCTTCAAATCATTGAAGGGCAGTTTCCGGGCAGAAGAATTGTCGGTATTTATGTAAATGAATTGTTCGCGTATGGTGGCATGATTCATTGTGTAACGCAGCAACATTTGGCATAAAGTATCCGAAATGAAAAAAGCATGCAGAGTATATACTCTGCATGCTTTTTATAATGCTGAAAACTCTTCCACAAGTGAGCTGAAACGATTTAGTGCACTTTCAATCGGTTCTGGCGTAGTTAAATCAACACCAGCTTTTTTCAGTAGATTTAATGGATAGTCCGAACTTCCACCTTTAAGGAATTCAATATAATGTTTTTGAGCATTTGGATCGCCGCTTAATAACTTATCGGCAATTTGGATTGCAGAAGCGAACCCAGTTGCATATTTGTACACGTAAAATGGACGATAGAAATGCGGTATTCTAGCCCAGCCGTATTTTACTTCTTCGTCGAATACGAGAGAGTCGCCATTATACTCTCTAAACAAGTTTTCATAAACTTCGCTAAAGACTTGGGCATTTAATGGTTTACCTTGCTCAGCCATTGAATGTGTGATTTTTTCAAACTCAGCGAACATGATTTGTGTAAAGAAAGTGCCTTTAAATTTCTCGATGAAATGGTTTACTAAATGATTACGTACAGCAGCATCTTTTGCTTCTTTTAATAAATGATGAATTAATAGCACTTCATTTACTGTAGAAGCGACTTCTGCGACAAAAATAGTATAGTGTGCAGAAATTCTTGGTTGGTATCCGTGTGAGTAGTGCGTATGCATACCGTGTCCACATTCATGAGTGAGAGTGAAAAGGCTATTTAAATCATCGTGATGATTTAAAAGAATGAAAGGATGAACGCCGTATACACCAAAGTTATAAGCGCCGGAACGTTTTCCTGGTGTTTCTCTTACGTCGATATAGCGTTTATCTTTAAAGCTTTTTAATGTTTCAATATATTCTTCACCTAATGGAGCTAGTGATTCAATCATCATGTCAAATGCTTTGTCATATGGAATGTCTTGTTTTACACCAGC
Source organism: Bacillus cereus group sp. BfR-BA-01379 (assembly GCF_022663605.1). Lineage (NCBI taxonomy): Bacteria > Bacillati > Bacillota > Bacilli > Caryophanales > Bacillaceae > Bacillus > Bacillus cereus group sp. BfR-BA-01379. The sequence goes on along the minus strand of NZ_JAKUFT010000030.1, from coordinate 48,909 downwards.
TACTAAATCAACGCCTAAGTCGTATTGACGTAGTTCATCTACATTTAATTTTTCTTTTCGAAGTTCATTATAAGTATGTAGTGATTGAATATTTTTTTTCGTCGTCTCAATTAAATTTTCATAAACTTCTTTCGGAACCATGTCGCCAAATAATGACTTTTCTAAAGCTGATGGATATTTTCTTAGCTTTGAAACAGTAACATTATTTTTAATAGCAGCAGATAAAGTAGAAGCGATAGAATTCTTTAATTGAACGTATGGTTTGTAATAAGCTTTATAGGCTTCTTTACGTTTCTCGCGATTTTCATCTTCTAATAACTTTGCATACATTCCGCGTGTTAAAGTAACTTTTTCTCCTTCATCAGTAGTCACTTCACCAAATAGTATATCTGCATTATTTAACATGCCGTATGTATGTTGTGGGGAGGAGAGTGCTTCGCCCATTTGTGATAAAATCTCTTCTTGGTCCTTATTCAATACGTGTTTTTTATAACGGTACAATTCAAATAAGTCTTCTTTATAATATTGTAAACCTTCTGCTGCCTCTATGTAAGAATGTAATGTGTCTTCATCTACGCTAAGTAAGAATGGGGAAAAGAAAGATTTAGCCGCACTTACTTTCACATGTAATTGTGATACTTTATCAACAAGAGATTGAGCGTCAGTATCGCGCGTATCAAGATCAGATTGTAATCGTGCATAAGCGAACATTAAAGATAATATGCTAGAAGTTTCTTCACTCTTTGTTAAATAGGCTAATAAACTATTGCCATCGTGAATGTTTCCATTAAACTTGTGTAATTCTTTCGTTAATACTTCAATTTTATGGAAATCGCTTTCCCAATCTTCAATTGTATGGTAAATATCTGTTAAATCCCATTTTTCTTTATCATCTACTTGTAGTCGATCTTTAAGTTCAGTCATAATCATTTCCTTTCTAAATATGTAGTTATATTCCTATATAACTATGAAATACAACAAATTGCAAAAAATCCCTGCTGAAAATTAAAAAGCCTTGCTAAATGGCAAGGCTTAAAAAATTATAATGTAATTCCGAATTTTGAATGTAAAAGATTTTTATATTGCACATCTGTAACGTTTTCTTTCGTTTTTTTACCGTTTTTCGCTATTGTCAGACTATCCTTTGTTAAAGATGCATGCCCATCTTCAGTTAGTTTTAAAATAAGAGGTACTTTGTTAAATGGTGAGCCCTCATGTTCAACGATAATTTTTTGTGCTGCATTTGCTTTTTCTTCATTCACTTCTTCTATATAAAATGCATAGCCTAACGTCCAATCATCAGCAGAAGATTGATCCAAAAACTCATTGTTTTTACGCATCTCTAAAATATAGTTTCCCTTTTCGGTCATTTCTTTACGAATGCGATAATCTCCTGTGACGGAGTGAATGACTTCACCTGAGAAAGGGACAGATGCAAGAGGTAAGTATGATCCGAATCCTACTTCAATTAAATAAAGTTCATTATGGTGTGTTAAAACAGTTGCGATATGACCAGAATCAACAGCCCATATAGAATTTGCCGCATTGTACACTGTTCCTGAAACGAGATGAACATCAAATCCAACGTCTTTAAGGAAGTAATACATAGTAGGATTGAGTTCATAACAAAGACCGCCCCGGTTGTTTACTAAAATTTTTTCTTTTAGATTTTCTTTTGATATTTCTGTAAAGTTGTTTTCGAGTATATTTAAGTTTTCAAAAGGGACAGTTTGCGCCATCGCGTACATAATGTTAGATAAATCTTCAAATGAAACGTTGTGTTTTTCTTCTATATGTAATCTTGAAAAAAATTGTTTTTGAAAGTCCGTCATAGAAACCCCTCCGTTATGCTTTTATAGATAAATTGTAAACAATCTTGAATAAGATGTGAAATAAAAACTATGGTGTAGTATTTGGTGAATATGTGAAGTTAGACTAAAAAATAATGTGGGAGAGTGAGAGATTGCTACTTTACTAATTGTAGAACGAATATTATAATAATTTCGATAAACTATGCAAACGTTTTCTTGGGAGGGGATGTTGTAAATATGTTAAAAAAAATAACAGTAGTCGGCTTATCGGTTGTTTTGTTTTTACCTAGTATACATGGGGGAAGTAAAGTGTATGCAGATACGGTTAACAATGGAACGTTAATGCAATATTTTGAGTGGTATGCTCCGAATGATGGGAATCATTGGAATCGCTTGCATTCGGATGCTGGAAATTTAGCTCAGAAAGGAATTACATCTGTTTGGATACCGCCTGCATATAAAGGAACTACGCAAAATGACGTAGGATATGGAGCATATGATTTATATGACTTAGGGGAATTCAATCAAAAAGAAACGGTACGAACAAAATATGGGACGAAAGCACAATTGAAATCTGCAATCGAAGCTTTACATAAGCAAAACATCGATGTATACGGCGATGTAGTTATGAATCATAAAGGTGGAGCAGATTATACTGAAAATGTAACGGCTGTTGAGGTAGACCGTAACAATCGAAATGTTGAGGTATCAGGTGATTATGAAATTAATGCATGGACGGGGTTTAACTTTCCCGGGCGCGGAGATACTTATTCTAATTTCAAATGGAAATGGTATCATTTTGACGGAACGGATTGGGATGAAGGAAGGAAATTAAATCGAATTTATAAATTTAGGGGTATAGGTAAAGCGTGGGACTGGGAAGTGTCTAGCGAGAATGGAAATTATGATTATTTAATGTATGCAGATCTTGATTTTGATCATCCAGATGTTGCGAATGAGATGAAAAATTGGGGGACGTGGTATGCGAATGAATTAAATTTAGATGGCTTTCGTTTAGATGCTGTTAAACATATTGATCATGAATATTTACGCGATTGGGTAAATCATGTCAGACAGCAAACAGGGAAAGAAATGTTTACGGTGGCTGAATATTGGCAAAATGATATTCAAACTTTAAATAATTATTTAGCGAAGGTCAATTATAATCAATCTGTATTTGATGCACCACTGCATTACAATTTTCATTATGCTTCAAAAGGAAATGGGAATTATGATATGAGAAATATTTTAAATGGAACAGTCATACAAAATCACCCTGCACTTGCAGTTACTCTCGTTGAGAATCATGATTCTCAGCCTGGACAGTCATTGGAATCTGTAGTAAGTCCGTGGTTTAAACCGTTGGCATATGCATTTATTTTAACTCGTGCAGAGGGCTATCCTTCAGTTTTCTATGGTGATTACTATGGGACAAACGGAAATAGTAGTTATGAAATTCCAGCGTTAAAAGATAAAATTGATCCAATTTTGACGGCACGAAAAAACTTTGCATATGGTACGCAGCGTGATTATTTAGACGATCCAGATGTAATTGGATGGACAAGAGAAGGTGATGGTGTACATGCGAATTCCGGTCTAGCAACATTAATCTCAGATGGACCAGGAGGATCAAAGTGGATGGAAGTTGGAAAGAATAACGCGGGGGAAGTATGGTACGATATGACGGGTAATCAAACAAATACTGTAACAATTAATAAGGACGGATGGGGGCAGTTCCATGTAAGTGGAGGATCAGTTTCCATATATGTTCAGCAGTGAATTGGTGATAAAAAAGAAGAGGAAGACTGAAATATAAGTCTTCCTCTTCTTTTTATATTGTTATCATTTCTAAATTTTTATTTTCATAAATGAATTAGTCGACTTTTAAAACAACGAGAGATGCGTTGGAATAAATAATATCACCTGTGGCTTCTCTTATTCGGACTCGAAGAACGTCTCCTTGGGTTAAAGGTAATAAATCAGTTCTGGCGGATGTAGCTCTTACCCCAGAACCACCAACTCGTGTAATTCTTTCGTTAATACTTCAATTGTATGGTGAATATCCGTTAAATCCCATTTCTCTTTATCACCTACTTGTAGTCAATCTTTAAGTCCAGTCATAATCATTTCCTTTCCAAATATGTAGTTATATTCCTATATAACTATGAAATACAACAAATTACAAAAAAACTGATGAAAATTAAAAAGCCTCGCCTGAAACAGCAAGGCTTTAAAAATTATAATGTACTACCGAACGTTAAATATAAAAGATTTATATATTGTTTTTCGTAATAATAAAAATTGTACTGTGAGTGCTATAGAACTAATTAGTATATTTCTAACGTGATTTAAATAGATACTATATTTGCTTTACGGCAAAATGAATATAGTGTAAAATTACACTATTGGTGTAAAATGGTAGTAAATGAGTATTTTTACACTTGTGGTTATTAAAAGAAGTTCTTTATATACATCATAATTTAAAATCGATAAGGACATTTCTGTATAGGCAGTAGTAGCAAAAGGAGAGGCAATATGAAAAGAACAATAATGAAATATAGCATAATGTTTAGTTTATTACTATTAACATCATGTGATATATCGGATGAAGAAATGGAACAAAAAGCACAAAGTTATACAAAATCGGAGCATGGAATTTCTGTAAAACTAGATCGAATTGAAATAGCCGACCAAGGTAAGGATTTTTTAGGGCCAAACAGACGAATAGCTTATGTACAGCAAGTAGATGAACCATATTTGCAATTTCAAATATGGTTCGATGGACGAACCTCTCCAACGGTAGAGAATGATAATTATAAAATAAAAAAAGAAGCGAACGATTTACGAGAAAAGTTCAATACATATTATGAAAAAAGGAATAATACTATACTTACTTTCGATCGAATGCAGACAGGAGATATTATTTTCGGCAAGGATGAAGAGAAAAAAATAGCGAAGAAGCATCCGAAGCATTATGTTACGGCGGTTTTCAGAAGTAATACTGTTTTAGATGTAAACAATTCTGCACATATGGAAACATTAGCGGAGCTTGCAAGAAGTATTCAGGAATTTAATAAAACGATTGAAGATAGTAAGAGTAGTGTGGATGATATAACGATTCAGTTGCCAAATGTTGATAAGGGTGTATTACAACATATTGTAGTAGATTATATAGTAACGGCTGAAGATGCGAAAAAGATCCTTGAGAAAAAGGATGGATATATGGAAATGCTACAGCAGCCAAATTAAAAAGGGAGATCATTTTGATTTCCTTTTTCAATAAATTTAAACTTGATACATTTATGTACGACTAAAGTATGACACCTTTACTTCTCACAAAACATATAGTATGATGATTTCAGTAAATTAGATTTCAATGACTATAATATAAATTAATGAGAGGTGCTTTTTTGTGAGTGCGGTAGGTACTAAATAGGAAAAATTTAATGAAATAAATCGGATAAGACCAGGGGATTTTTATGTATAGCATACCCCTAACTTTGTCATGGATTTATTTCGATACCTATGAAGATACCTACAATACTTTATAAAGCGTGTAATAGGAGGATTGCCATCCGTTTTTTTATGGCTTATTTCCTCATATGTTATTACACATGCCTTGTAAATGTAAAAGCTGCGGTATCCCCGCAGCTTTTTTGTATATATTTTTAATGTATAAAAATGGTAATTGAATCATGTAGGGCTCATTGGAATCTAATGAGTAGGTATCTTCATTGATGATAGAAATCAATCATAGTGAGGAGAAACAAAATGAATACGATGACTTTTGAAAAGTTACAATATAACGAATTAAAGGAAATAGTGAAATCATATTGTGTAAGTGGATTAGGTAAGGAATTATTAAATAAATTAGAGCCGAGTACGAGTATAAAAGTAGTGAGGAACCGCTTGAATGAAACGACAGAAGCGCGAGCTATAGTAGATGCAGAAGGGCATGTTCCTTTCTTCGGTATTTCAAATATCGCAAGTACAATTCAAAAATTAGAAAAAGGGATGATTTTAGATCCTGAAGAGTTAGTAAGTGTTTCAGACTTTTTACGCGGATGTAGAAAGATTAAAAAGTTTATGTTAGATAAAGAGTTTTTTGCGCCAGTATTAGCTTCATATGCAAATTCAATGACTGAATATAAAAGTATTGAAGAGGAAATTAACTTTTCCATTAAAGGCAATAGTATTGATGCAGCTGCGAGTAAAGAGTTAAAGCGAATTCGAAATAATATTGATTCGGTAGATGGAAAAATAAAAGAACGTTTAACGAAGTTTTTAAATAGTAGTGCAAATAAGAAGTATATTCAAGAATTCTTTATTAGTAAGAAAGATGATAGGTATACGATTCCAATTAAATCTTCTTATAAAAATCAAGTTGCGGGAAGTATAGTTGAAGCGTCTGCTAAAGGTTCTACTGTATTTATAGAACCGCATACGGTGACAAAGTTAAATGCGGAACTCGCAAGTTTGAAAGCAGAAGAAGCGATGGAAGAGTATCAGATTTTAGCGACTTTATCAGGGATGGTAGTAGAAAATATTTATCATATAAAAATTAATATGGAATTAATTAGTCAGTATGATATGGTATTTGCGAAAGCGAAGTTTAGTAAATCAATCGATGGAATAGAGCCGAAATTAAATGACCATGGCTACATTCATTTAGTAAATTGTAAGCATCCGCTTTTAAGTGGAAAAGTAGTACCGTTACACTTTGAAATCGGTCAAAACTACCGTAGTTTAATTATTACCGGACCTAATGCAGGCGGGAAGACAATTGTATTAAAGACAATTGGGCTATTAACATTAGCGACAATGTCAGGCTTGCATATTGCTGGAGATAAAGAAACGGAAATTGCTATTTTCGACAATGTATTTGTAGATATTGGTGATAATCAAAGTATCGAAAACGCACTAAGTACATTTTCATCTCATATGAAAAATTTATCTGAGATTATGAGGATGTCAAATAATAATACGCTGCTATTATTTGATGAAATAGGAAGCGGGACTGAACCGAATGAAGGAGCAGCACTTGCAATTTCTATTTTGGAGGAGTTTTATCTTGCAGGATGTATTACAGTTGCAAGTACGCATTACGGTGAAATTAAACGATTTTCAGAAATGCACGATGATTTTATGAACGCAGCAATGCAATTTAATAGTGAGACACTAGAACCACTTTATAAATTAGTAATCGGTAAATCAGGTGAAAGTAATGCACTTTGGATTGCTAATAAAATGAACGTAAGAGAGCGTGTGCTGCAAAGAGCGAAAGAGTATATGGAAAATAAAGAATATGCTTTAGAAAAACTGCATGAAAGTAAAATTAGAAAACCAAAATTTATGCAGGAAAAAAGAGAAAACCATTACGAGTACAAAATCGGCGATCGTGTAAATGTATTAGATTATAATGATTTTGGTATCATTTATAAGGAAATAGATAATTTCTATAACGTCGTTGTATATTATAACGGTGAATTCGTTGAAGTAAACGTAAAACGTATTACTTTAGAGGTAGCGGCAAAGGAATTATACCCAGAGGGATACGATTTAAATACACTATTTGTCGATTATAAAGAAAGAAAAATGCAACATGATATAGAGCGCGGATCGAAAAAAGCGCTTCGTAAAATCCAAAAAGAAATAAGAAAGAATAGAGGATAAGTTAGAATGGTAACGATTAGACAAGAGCAACAAAACGATTATAGAAAGACAGAAGAAGTGGTACAACAAGCATTTTTACATGAAGAATTTAGTGATAAAACAGAACATAAACTTGTAAAACGTATTAGAGAATGTGAAGCATTTGTTCCAGAATTATCAATCGTTGCAGTAGATGAGGAAATCGTTGGTCACATTCTGCTATCCAAAATTACGATAGAACACGATGGAACTTCTGTAGAATCATTAGCACTTGCACCGGTTTCAGTTGCTAAGGGCCATCAGAAAAAAGGAATTGGTGGAAAGCTTATTGGAGCTGCGTTAGAAAAAGCGAAAGAACTTGGATACGGATCGGTTGTAGTGTTAGGACATCCAGAGTATTATCCGAAATTTGGTTTTAAGAAAGCAAGTGAGAGGAATATAAAAGCACCATTTGAAGTGCCTGAAGAGGTGTTTATGGTAGTGGAATTAAGAGAGAATGCTCTTGAAGGTGTAGAAGGAGTTGTTCAGTATTCGAGTGCATTTGCTGAGTAGGAATATCAGATAAGGAATGTAATCATAAAAGATGCTATCTTTTTGTAGAGATATACAGAAAGATAGCTTTTTTATTAAGAAAATTCACTTGCGTATATTTTGCTCAATGAATAATTAAGGTGGTAAAATTGATATAGAAATGTAAAGGGAGAGAAGAGAATGAAGAATCGAGAAACAGATAGCAATGAGAATGTAGTTACGTTATATGTTACAAGACACGGTAAAACAATATTAAATACGAATCATCGCGCGCAAGGTTGGGCAGACTCTCCATTAGTAGAAAAAGGTGTGGAAGTTGCCACTAATTTAGGAACAGGATTAAAAGATGTTCATTTTGCGAATGCGTATAGTAGTGATAGCGGCCGAGCGATTGAAACTGCTAATTTAGTATTAAAATATAGTGAGCAATTAAAATTGAAACTTGAGCAAAGGAAAAATTTACGAGAATTAAATTTTGGTATTTTTGAAGGTGAAAAGCTTGAAAATATGTGGGATGTGGTTGGAAAAGCTGCGGGTGTTACATCACCAGAAGAACTCATGAAGTTTTCTATTCAAGAAGTGATTAATCTGATTAGAGCAGCAGATCCTACGAAACAAGCGGAAGATTGGGAATTATTTTCTACTCGTATAAAAGTAGAAATTGATAAAATTAGTGAAGAAGCTGCTGCAAATGGAGGCGGTAACGTTTTAGTTGTCGTTCATGGGCTTTTGATTACGGCATTAATTGAAATGCTAGACAGTAGTAAAACAAAACTTGGAGTAGAGAATGCAAGTGTAACGAAAATTTTATATAAAGACGGGGAATATATCGTCGAGTCTGTTGGAGATATGAGTTATGTTGCAAAAGGGAAAGAAAGTGTGGAAATATAAAAAACATATAGAAATAAGAAAAGGAAGGTAGAGAAATCTAGCTTCCTTTTCTTATTTCTATTTATAAAATTAGGTTAGAATATTTTGGTGAAAATATCCATTATGTAGGGTGTTTCTTTGTTCAACAATTGGATCATTTAATTGAATAAGGCCATTTTGTTAAAAAGGATATCTCCAATTTTTAACGAATACAGGGTTATAAATAAGAAAAAGTGGTGAGATAAATAGGAAGAGAATTTAATTTCTTTTTGGGAAATAAAACGGAAAAATGCATCATTAACAGGCTTCAGAGCGCGGGGTGTGTTTTCGCAGAAGATGAGGCCCGGTTACTTATGTCAGAGGCACAAACACCAGAGGACTTAAAGAAAATGGTGGAAATGCGAGCCGATGGTTTACCACTTGAATATGTTGTGGGATACGCGGCATTCTGTGGATTGCGGATAGAAGTGGACCGAGGTGTTTTCGTGCCTCGTCAACGTACAGAGTTTCTTGTTCACCAGGCAAAAGCTCTGTCATGTTTTGATGATATCGTCGTTGATCTATGTTGCGGGTCAGGGGCTGTGGGTGTAGCTCTGGTGGAAGCTTTAGGACGAGTTGAATTGTATTCTGTTGATATTGACCCTGTCGCAGTACGATGTGCAAGCCGCAACGTAACAAATTTCGGTGGACATGTTTTTGAAGGTGACTTGTATAACGCCTTACCTTATTCACTTAAAGGTCGTGTGAATACCTTAGTTGCAAACGTACCATATGTTCCTACCAAGGCAATAAAGCTGCTCCCACAGGAAGCTCGCCTACATGAACCAAAGATAGCGCTTGACGGGGGAGAGGATGGACTTCACATTCAGCGAAGAGTAGCAAAAGAAGCATTTCTCTGGCTAGCACCGGGAGGTCATCTTTTAATAGAGACGAGTGAAATGCAGGCAACTCAGACCTTTGAAATTTTTGCTGATGCTGGGCTTACTCCGAAATTGGCTAGAGATGAGGAACTAGACGCTACTGTCGTTATAGGAGTGAATTCTTGTTTTTAGCATAAATTAGTACGTAGTTTTATTTACAAATGAGTACAAAATTTATTTTAAATTTACACGTGCTCGTTATTTGAAGAAGAAAGGACATAACATATGTTATGTCCTTTCATTTATTAATTGTTTCAATTTAGGTCTTGATAAAATCGAATCTAGCTTCCTTTTTTAAGTGGTAACGATTAAGGGATTAATAAAATCTTCCCTGTACTTTTTCTGCTCTCTAATAATTCATGGGCGCGGGCACCGTCTTGTAAAGAGAATGTAGTAGGATTTGCGATTTTTACTTTCTCGGCCATAATCCATTCGAATAATTGAGAGGAGCGTTCTTTTCTCTCTTCATAAGATGTAAGCACGTTCCAAAGGTCTCCGCCAGTTAAAGTTTTTGAAGTATCCATAAGCATACGCGGATCAACGGGCGCAGGATTACCGCCGGCCATTCCGTAAAATACGACAGTACCACCAGTTTTAGTTGTGCTAAAACTTTCCTCTAATGTAGAACCTACTGATTCATATACAACATTTACTCCATCACCGTTTGTTATTTCAAGTACTTTCGCAGGCCATGCTTCCGTATATAAAAATACATGATCAGCACCAGCTAATGTAGCTATTTGTGCTTTTTCTTTTGATGACGTGAGGCCGATTACCTTTCCGCCTAGTAGTTTAATCATTTGAATAAGAAGTTGTCCAACACCACCAGCTGCGGCATGTACTAAAGCTATATCACTTTGTTTTATTTGATAGCTATCTTGCGTTAAATAATGTGCTGTTAGACCTTGCAATAAGACAGAAGCGGCTGTTTCAAACGAGATAGCATCTGGAAGCTTAATTGCCTTCTCAGATGGAACAGCAACTAGCTCCGCATTTGCGAATGGTACGTCAGCAAATGCAATGCGATCTCCGGGACTGATTGTAGTAACGTCAGCTCCTACTTTTTCAACAATACCAGCGCCTTCATAACCTAATATATAAGGCGGGTTACCAGCGAGATGATAATCGCCGCGGCGTCTATAAACATCAGCGAAGTTTAATCCGATTGCTTTCGTACGGATAAGAATTTCATTTGGATTTATGATTGGATCATGTATTTCTTTATATTGTAGTACATCTGGACTTCCAAATTGTTTGAAACAAAGTGCCTTCATATGGAATACCTCCATTTTTATTGTTTGTCGATGCTCTTTATCATACAATACAAATATCAATAGATAAAGAGGATTATTTCGATGAAATCAATCGGAAATATCGATTGAAAAGAGGGACGATAAATGGAGATAAAACAATTAATTACATTTAAAGTAGCGGCAGATACTTTAAATTTTACGCAAACTGCGAAGAAATTAAACTTTGCTCAGTCGAGCGTAACGGCGCAAATTAAAACGTTAGAAGTTGAGTTAGGTACGCCGTTATTTGAAAGATTAGGAAAACGTCTTTTTTTAACGGAAGCAGGCAAAAAGTTTCAACTATATGCCGACAAGATGATTGCACTCAGTAACGAAGCGAAAATGGCTGTGAAAGATGATGAGGAAATAGCAGGTACGTTAATAATCGGTGCGCAAGAGAGTCAATGTACATATAGGCTGCCATCTATATTAAAGAGGTTTAAAGCACAATTTCCTCAAATAAAGCTTATATTTAAACCAGCACATTCCAATAAAGATGCGAAAGAACAATTGATGGAGGGAAAAGTCGATCTTGCCTTTATTTTGGACGAATGTAAAACAGAAGCTGCTTTACATGTGGAGCCGCTTATGAAAGAAGAGTTAAAAGTAGTAGCTGCTTCAGGGCATCATTTACTCGAGCAAACTTCCATTTCTATAAAAGATTTAGAGATGGAAACACTCTTACTAACAGAACTCGGTTGCTCATACCGAACTTTATTTGAAGAGCTATTTCGTACAGAAGATGTGTATCCAGCAAATAAAATTGAATTCGTTAGTGTCGAGGCGATTAAACAATGTGTTATTGCAGATTTAGGTATAGCTGTTTTACCAGCGATAGTAGTAGAAAAAGATATACGAGAGGGAACGATAAAAGAGTTACATGTAGAAAATGCAATTTCACCAATTTATACACAAATTGCTTGGCATAAAGATAAATGGATGACAGTGCCACTGCAACAATTTATTGATGTGACGAGGGAGTTTTTTACAACGGATTAAGTGGAGAAATATTTAATTTATGTGACAGATAAATGTTACTTTTCTATTGGGAGAACCGATGCTTGCATGTAACAAGTATCGGTTCTTTTATGTTTTAAATAAAGAATGCTATAAAATGTGTATTTCTCAACTTTTTTCCTTACAAGGATAAGTAAATTTCTTCGTATATTCCAATAATCATAAGGAAATTTACAATGTTTATTCGTTTCTGTAAGATGCCTCTAGGAAGCATGAAAGGAGGGCTTTACATAGGGATAGATTGTCTTTATTAAACGTACTTATTTTGAGGGAGGAGATTGAAAATGTTTAAAAAGTTAATGAAAGTATGTGTGTTAAGTGTAGCGAGTGTAGGTGTATTATTTAGTTTCCAAGGAAGTACATTTGCAGCTACTGATTTAAGTAGTTACTATGACGGGAAAAATCCAGCAACAACGAAAGTATACGGAGGTAGTACAACGTGTGATGCAGATGGATTTAATGCAAAGTCTACAGCGGTGTACGAAGGTAGTAAAAAAGTAGGGACAGTGTATTTACGTTACAGTAATAAATGTCATGCAGCTTGGTCTAAGTTTGTTTTAGATCAACCAGCACCAGCTGTTTCTGGAGGAGTGTATGCGTACGCTGTTGTGAATAAATACAAAAATGGTGTATTCCAAAAATCAGTCACTTCTAATCAGGGAAACGGCACAATAAAAACAGGCCAAACGAGTACTTATACAGGAATGGTATTTGATTTAACTGCTGATTTCGGATACACAGCAGATGCTGAAGCGGTTACGTTTAATAATGGTTATGGAAAAACAGGACGCTATTAAAAAGGAGTAGAATACTTTGAAACTTTTAAAAAAGCTAAGTTCATGTTTTTGTCTATCATTGCTCGTTTTAACTAGTGTGTTTAGTACGACGAATAATGATAAAGCATATGCAGAAGATCATTCGTATGATGGGAAAAGTCCGTATTACAATAGCTGTGATCAATCAGCAGTAACGAAAGAAAAGAAATGGATTGATTCCAATTCTTATGTGGAATTAAAATTTAGCACAACGTGTAAGACAGCATGGGCGAAAGTCACAGTAACTCGTGCAGCAGTATATAATAACGAAGCCGATGCAAGAATTGTAAGAAAAACAGATGGAAAGGCATATACTTGCGGCAGTGCTGGAGGTAATGGTGTTGTGAATAAAGGGCAAACATCATGCTATACACCAATGGTATATGATTTAGATCCAAGAAAGGCACAGGCGCAAGGGAAACATGCCATTCCGAATAGTGATGCCTATAATTATGCTGAGACTATTTGGTATTGATAGTATTATAAATGTACTAAGAGCTTTTATTTAATGTTGATATGAAGATGAAAGAGCCTTACTATATTTTACTGTAGTAAGGCTCGTTAAAGTTGTTTGATTTTTATTTGACTAAAGCTTTGGATAGATATTTAGAACCATTGCATTAACTAAGATCTGTATCAGGAGGAGTATAGCCAAGGTGACGAGCCATTGATACAATTTGTCCTTTATGATGAAATTCATGTGTTTCTGTATGAGTTAAAAGCCATAGCGGTGTTGTGCTCCAAGGTTCTTTTTGCCATTTCACTTCATTTGCTATATTTTCGAGCCAACGGTCATTGTATTCATCTAAAAAGTGTTGTACAGTCTCATCTACTAACTTAAATCTAGCACGGACTTTCTCCACATCTGCATGCTCAATTTCATAATCACTAGCAAATGAAAAATCTGCCCGTTTTAGCTTGAATGCGAACGATCCAAGCCAGTATCGATAGCAATCGGCTACATGAATATGCGTCTTTATGATGCTACCGCTCCCGAAATTAGGAACAGTGCTATGTAATTTTTCTAGTGGGATTTCTTCCAAAAATGTAAATAGAGTTTCTCTTGTAGAGCTAATAAGATTATATTGTTGTTTTAAAATATGTAACATGAAATTAACACTCCTCTTTTATTTACTAAACTATTTGTGTAGTAAGTAATTCTATATGTACGAGAGGTGAACCTTTTTATTATTTTTACTAGGCATATTAGATGTATTTCTTAATCGTTTCTGATAGATTAAACAAAGTGAAACTTTAATAAGTTGAACATTCTTAGTTCATAATAAATGGTACATGAAGAAGGAGAACGATAAAATGAATAGACTAGTTGGCTTAAAACAATTTGAAATAACGCGCGGGGAACTGCTTAAATTTATGGAAACGTTAGATGATAAAACTGTGGATACACAGCCAGAGGGTTTTAATAATACAATTCGCTGGCATATCGGTCATGTGTTAACGGCAGCAGAAGTTTTCATGTTTGGAAAAGAATTTAAACAATTACCAACTGAATATCCAGGTATGTTTGGATATGGATCAAGACCATCTAAATGGAAAACAGAAGGACCATCATTAGAAGTGTTAACGGCTCAATTAAAAGAACAAGCAAAACGTATTAACGAAATTCCAGCAGAAGCATTTGAAAATAAACTACCAGAGCCGTTTTTAGGATTGGAAACAGTAGGGGAGCTATACGGTATGATGCTTTATCATGAAGCTGATCATATTGGGCAAATGAAGGCGATGGAGCGTATTATTAAAGCTCTTTAGTTTGAATTGCATATAAAAAACGAAAGCATAATACAGGTGTAATGTTAAATAATATATAGACAAAAAGGGTAGATAATTTATTATCTATCCTTTTTGTTGTTGAATTTCTTGAAGGATTATGAACGCTTACCATAGTGATACTGATGAAGTAGGAATAGTTATTATTTTTTTGTTTTACATAATAGAAAAATATTGAAGATAATACAGAAGAAAGTATGAAGCTGTAAAACCTGTATGAAATAGCTTGTTCCTAAATATGGAATATACGTATAATAATAGAGACGAATTAGAAATAGGGGTGAATACTATGATTACATTAGAACAAAAGTTGGAGCAATACACACATACATATGCACAGATAAAGGGAGAACTAAAATGGAAAACGAGTGATTCTCGAACAGGAATGATGATTGCTGCTATGTATGCAGGTAGTGATAAATTGTTTGATCTCGGACGTTTTTTAGAAATTAGTAGCTATATTAAGAATCAGGTAGGGATGTTTTCATACTTAAAGTCTTATCATCGTTTTGTTGTGGCCGCAACATTAGATATTCACTTTACAGATTACAAGAAAGCTTTTCGGAAGTTTTTAGATGTATATGAACAATTGGTTGCTGGTGGTTTTAGCCGAAGTATATTTACTTATCTCGCAGCAGCTGTGCTTTTAACAGAAGAAAATGAACAACATGGTACGCACATTCAGCGTTCGATGCAAGTATATAAACGTATGAAAGAGGAACATCTTTTTCTTACAAGTGCAAATGATTATCCACTCGCGGTTTTACTAGCAGGACAATCAGAGAATGTAGAAACACTTATGGACCGTGTAGAACGTCTTTATCAGAAACTAGCGAAAGCTGGTTTGCGTAAAGGGAATGATCTTCAGTTTTTAAGTCATATCCTTTCACTAAAGAAGGATGTCCGTGAAGAAATGTTAGTTGCAACATGTACAAACATTTGGAATTTGTTAAAACAAGAAAAGGTAAAAGTGAAACAGATGCATTATCCAGCAATCGGGCTACTAGCGTTACTTGAAGATGGAGAAAAAGAGATTCATGCTATTAAAGCGTTGATTGAAAAACTACAGGGGGAGAAATTATTCCGTTGGCATACAGATGCGAATATTCTTATTGCTATCCAATTGTTCGTAAGTCAGAAAGGTGAGGAAAGTAAAGCTACCAACACAGGTTTACAAACTATGATAGAAGTCCTCATACAAGCACAACAAGCAGCCATGATGGCAACGATTGCCGCTTCATCTGTAGCAACCTCTTCAGCAAGTAGTAGTTCATAATGTGTAACTCTTTTAATAAGGAAGGTAAAAAAGCCCATCACTCTCTAATGAGTGATGGGCTTTTTTAAATAATCAGCATTATTTTTTCGACGCCTTCAAATGTTTGAGTTGTGTAACAATCATAATGCTAATAACAACGAGTAAAAACCATGAGCTAATTTTGCTTAAGTGAACGAGATTCCATGCTTCCCGTTGATTTGGATATTGCCATGCCCCGAAAAATGTTGCGATGTTCTCTGCAATCCAAATAAAGAAACCGATAAGGAAAAAGGAGAGAACGAGTGGCATTTTATATGTAACGCCTCGTAATGAAAATTCTACAAATGTCCGAAAGAAAACGATGAATAATAGTAAAGTTAATACCCATCTAAAGTCATATAGAAAATGATGTGTGAAAAAATTAAAGTAAATCATTGCTCCTAGAGGTATTGCAAAAATAGCCCTCGGCCAATGATGCATTTGTAAATGCAATCTTCTCCACGCTTGGCATATGTAACTGGCAACACTTGCATACATAAAACCACTGTAAAGCGGAACTCCAAAAACTTTTGAATATGCTTCTTCTGGATAACTCCATGAACCGAAATGTACTTTATATATTTCTAGTAGAAGGCCGATGAGATGGAAGACAGTAATTACTTTTAATTCGTCTTTCGTTTCAAGTCCAGTTTTGTACATAATCCACTGCATAAGAAGACATACGATGAGTATGAAATCGTAGCGGTTTAATCCTGGGATAGAAATGATTTTTGATAGGGCTAGTGTTAAGAAAATAACAACTGGGAATAAGCAAGAGAATGCTTGCTCGTAAGTGAAGTGTAGTAGTTGTTTTATATAGAACATTGTGTCACCTTCGGTATTTTTGTTAGAAAACTCAAAATAATGATTAAGTATACTACAATTTTAAAAATAATCCAGTAGTCTATCTTGCATGTATTTGTAAGTTTTGGATAGAAATCGTAAAAAGTATTTTAATATTTAACAAAGTAAAAAAATAGTTTGCTATTTAAAAAAAGTGGGGATATAATATCTAAATGAAAATGATAATTATTATCAGTAATGATTATAAATTAAAAATAATTATAAAAAACAACTTAATATAAAGGATGAAATGAAACATGTTACATAAGTCTGCTGTACATGCTGGCAATAATAGCTGGATACATATTAAGTTCATATGTTTCATGAGCTTAACAATTTTATGTTTAATCGGATCTATATTTTTAGCTATTGCATTCGGTGCAAAGGATATCCATTTGCAAACTGTATGGGCAGCGGTTTTTGATTATAATCCGAAAGTAACGCAGCACCAAATTATTTATGAATTAAGGCTTCCAAGGGTAATTGGTGCAGCAGTGGTAGGAGCAGCTTTTGCAGTCGCAGGGGCAGTTATGCAAGGAGTAACACGAAACCCATTAGCTGATGCAGGTGTGCTTGGGATAAATGCAGGTGCGATGTTTGTAGTTGCACTTAGTTTTGCCTTTTTCCCGCATATGCCATATTCCTATTTAATGATTGTTTCCTTTATTGGAGCGGTTTTAAGTACAGTACTCATTTTTATTATCGGGTCAGCAACATCAGGCGGATTAACACCGATGAGGTTAACGATTGCAGGGGCAGTTATGGCCGCACTTTTGCATTCACTAAGTTCAGGTGTCGCGATTTATTATGACTTAAGTCAAGATTTAGCGTTTTGGTACGCTGGTGGTGTTGCAGGGGTTAAGTGGGAGCACTTGAAATTTTTAGTTCCTATTATTCTCATAACCATTCTTTTTGCGACAGTGATAGGGCGGTCTATTTCACTCATATCAATGGGAGATGACGTCGCTACGAATTTAGGAGTAAAAACGAACCGAACGAGAATACTAGGGATGATTATAGTAGTCATTCTTGCAGGTGTATCTGTTTCAGCTGTTGGTTCTATCGGATTTGTAGGACTTGTTATTCCGCATATTGCTAGAAAATTAGTTGGTGTGAATTATCGACTCATTATTCCTATGTCAGCGTTATTAGGAGCTATGTTATTAGTTTTAGCTGACTTAGGGGCAAGAACAGTAAACCCTCCTAAAGAACTTGCGATAGGAATTATGGTAGCTCTTGTTGGAGTTCCGTTCTTCCTCTATATAGCACGTAAAGTTGGGAGGGAGCTATAAGTGAAGGAACTTTTGAACACTGATAAAAAGAGAGCTATTACTGTAACTGCAATTTTTAGTTGTATTAGTATCGCTGTCATTTTAATTAGTTTAAATACAGGGACACTAAGCATAGCGCCGCTTAAAGTAATTCAAACACTTTTCGGTTATGGTGATTTTGAGAGCGCAACAGTGCTATACGATTATCGTATGCCAAGAATTATAATTACAATGTTAGCTGGTATTGGCCTTGGGATTTCCGGTGCGATTTTACAAGGATTATCACGTAATGCACTTGCAGACCCTGGTATTTTAGGGTTACATTCAGGTGCATCTTTCGGATTAATTATATTCGTTACTTTCTTTCATTCTATTAATGAGAATGCATCAATTTTAATACCGTTATTTACATTTGGCGGGGGAGTACTAGCTGCATTTTTAATTATTATACTTGCAAGTGATCGGTCAAAAGGTTTACTTCCTATTAGACTTATTTTCGTTGGTATTGCTGTTTCAGCTGGCTTTAGTGCGATTTCGTTATTTTTCTCCCTCAAGTTAAATGATGAGACATATACATTCGCTTCTAGATGGTTAGTTGGTAACGTGTGGGGAAGAGATTGGATTCATGTCCTAGCATTATTACCTTGGATTTTCATACTAACCCCGTATGCATGGCTAAAATCTAAAACGTTAAATGCATTGTCACTAGGTGATAGTGTGGCAGCAGGACTTGGTGTTTCTGTTCAAAAAGAACGGTTACTTCTTTTAGCTACAGCGGTTGGATTATCTTGCGCGAGTGTATCGATGGCAGGGGGGATTGGGTTCATCGGTTTAGTTGCTCCGCATATTGCAAGAAAGTTAGTAGGTACTACCTATCAACATTTCCTTCCACTAGCTGGCATTATCGGAATGATTATTTTAGTGCTAGCAGATACGATAGGTCGTTCTATATTCGAGCCAAATTCTATTCCAGCTGGTGTAGTAGTGGCAGCTTTAGGAGCACCTTATTTTCTTTATTTACTTACAAAAACAAAATAAATACTTCAAAGAGGAGAACATATGAAAAAGAAACTTACTATTTTATTTAGCATAATGTGTATTTTAGTATTAGCAGCATGTGGTCAAACGAAATCTAATGAAGAGGCAACGAAAAAAACTGAAAAAAGTAATGATCCGAAAATCGCTTCTATGTCCATTCACTTAACGAATAATTTACTGGCATTAGGAATTACACCTGTAGGTTCTGTTATTGGAGGAGATTTAAAAGATTTCTTACCGCATGCAAAAGAGCAGTTGAAAGATACGAAGAAACTTGGTGTTGTAACGGATCCGAATATGGAAGCATTACTTCAATTGAAGCCAACTGACATTTATGTGGATGAAAAATACGCGGGCAAAGATTTAGCGAAATACGAAAAAATTGCAAAAACACATTCTTTTAATTTAGATGAAGGTACGTGGAGAGATCAGTTAAAGCAAGTTGGTAAACTTGTAAACCGTGAGAAAGAAGCGGATACATATATTCAAGATTACGAAGAGCAATCAAAACGAGTAAAAAGTTTAATAGATAAAGAATTAGGTAATAACGAAAAAGTAATGGCAATTCGTGTTACTGCAAAAGAATTACGTGTATTTAGTACGAAAAGACCGATGGGACCAATTTTGTTCCAAGACTTAGGATTACAACCTGCAAACGGTGTAGAGAAAATTGATGGAAACCGTCCTTTCGAAGTCATTTCACAAGAAGTATTACCTGACTTTGATGCAGATGCTATTTTCGTTGTTGTAAACAGAGATGATAAGGCAAAAGCTGCATTTAAACAACTTCAAGAAACACCAATTTGGAAAGACTTAAAAGCAGTTAAAGGTAAGCACGTATACATTATTAATGACCAACCATGGCTTGACTATTCTGCTTTAGGTAACAAAATGGCAATGGATGAAGCAGAGAAAATGTTTACGAAATAATATCGATTCGTAGTTAGGAAGATCCTCTAAATTTTGAGGGTCTTTTTTATTGATAGAATAAATGAAAAAATATACAATAAATGTAATTTAATGTATAGGAGATGTGCCAATGTCAGCGCTTATTGTAAGTATCCCGTGTATAAAGCAGTTTATAGAATAAAGGGATAAATAGGCTAATAATTATCCCTGTTATTAAAAAAAGGGAGTTTGAAATAACAATGAATCTTTTTCAAAATAAAACGATTAAATTATCAGCTATGAGAGAAGCAGATGCTGTAGTAATGGCTATGTGGCAAGAAGATAGTGAGTATGTAAGGAATGTCGATACAGATGTAGCATTTCCGCAATCGATACAAGAAATTGCAAGTGATGGGCTATTAAAGGGGCGAAGATCGAATAGTGTTGCTTTCATGGTAAGGACAGTTCAAGATGATCGCTTAATTGGTTTTGTTGCAATTCATGGCATAGAGTGGAATAACAGAACGGGTTTATTAGCAATTGGTATAGGAGATGAAAATGATAGAGGGAAAGGATATGGAAGAGAAGCGATCCATCTTATCTTAAAATATGCTTTCTATGAAATGAATTTACACCGCGTTGGCCTCGATGTTATTTCTTATAATAAAGCTGCTATTGAGTTGTATAAAAAAATGGATTTTCAGATAGAAGGCTGTATGAGAGAAGCAGTTCAAAGGGATGGGAAGTGTTTTGATCGTATTATTATGGGGATATTGCGGGGGGAATGGATAGAGCTACAAAAATAAAAATGGTGGTAACAAGTTAATTATTCATACTATGAATAATTAAATAAAAAGGAAAACTAGATAGGTACTAGTTTTCCTTTTTATTTTTGACACTAATTATATGTTCTTATGAATAGTTTGTATCCTGTGAATAAAAGGGTACAGCCTAAAGCGAATGTTAATATTACTCCAGTTGAAAGATTAATAGAAGGATTAAAAACTAAAGTCGCTGTTTCGCCAGTTAGAACACTGTGAATATTCACGTAAGTAAATGGATTGTAAGGAGAAGAGAAACTCTTCATTCCAATAAAAGCTATAATACCTACAAAAGACGTTGTAATACTTAGGCTTTTTAGTAAAAGTGATGAAATATAGTAAAAAGAATATAGAAAAAATGTGAGTACAACAGTTAGTAATAATACTTGTCCGAAGTAATTTTTCAAAGTGATAAAGTGAAATTGATCTTTAATGGGATTTAAACTATTATACTCATTGCCAAATGGATTAGGCTCTGAACCTTCGTATACAAGGACTGGATAATCAAAACTTCCTATTCCTTTCGTGAAATAGCTACATAACAAGGGAAGGAGTAGCATTAGTAAAACGAAAACAATTGTAGAAAGGAATCCACTAAAATACTTCGTTAGAAATAATGATTTTCGCTTAATAGGCAAAGTATAGTAAAAGTGTAAACCACGCTTCTTATTATTCATTTCAGAAGAGATATTGTTTCCGAAAATAAAGCATCCCAATAAAATGAGTATTGGTATATAGTAGTACTGGATTATTTGATATAAAAATAAAGAACCAGTTGTACCATAACGCATAGTACTCTTTTCCCATTGTTCTAAGGAACTACCTGTAAATTGATCGTAAATTGTAAATAGGAAGGGGGTATGAATGGTATTTTGAATGAATGGTTCAGCTTTAATTTTTTTCAGTAATACTAATTCTTCCAACGTTGCTCGTGCTGTAAATAAGGAAATATATTGTTTCTCAATGACGAGAGGGAAAGAGTTAGTGCCTTTTGTGCTCTTGAATATAAATTGTAATTCACTTATATTTTCTTCATATATTTCTTGCCAATTACCTTGAGAATAGTTCGTAATCCATTTGTTCTTCTTTGAAAGAGATTGCTGAGATGCTTGAATAGCTAATTTACTTTCTGTGATTTTTTCAACATCGCCATTCTGTTCAGCTTCAATCTTTTGCAATTCTAGTTCTTTTAAAATCTGTTGCGAAATGTTAACGCTATATTGTGCAAATGATAAATTTCCACGCTGGATATCTTTCGCGACAGAATAATTTAAGAAATATAAACTACTAACGAAAAGAATAGAAGTGAATACTGCAATCCAGGTTGTTTTTTTCTTGAAAGATTTTTTGAATTCAAATTGGAAGAGTTGTTTCATATTAAACACCACGCTTTCGATTCATACATATGGCACATAGTAAGAGAAAAAATGTACTTCCAATTAACACCGCTGCACCTAATGGATAATATTCATTATTATCTAAAATGACGCGATCTATTTGTTGATAGGAAAGGGGAGATAGAAACGGATTAAAGCCGATTTTTGATAAAATGAAACCACTGCTCAAAATAAAAGTGAGAATTAAATATGTAACAAGAGTATTTCTTGTCCAAAATCCAATGAGCACTAATAAGGAAATAGCTACAGTGGAATAACATAGACTGTAAGTGAGAGCTGTTTTTAAGTATGTACCTGAACTAATAATAGTTTCTGTTTTTGTGAAAAGCGGGTAATTTAAAATATTACCGGTAGATTTTCCGAATATTATTGGTAGTATATAAGACAGTGAAAATACTAGTGAAACCCATAGGAGACTAACAACAAGTAAACTGAAAAATTTTATTAAAATATAGTGAGTACGAGAAATAGGTAAAGTATAGGCTAACTTAATCGTATGGTCTTCAAATTCTTTCGTAATGACTGTGCCTAGTAAGAGTAGTAAAATAAGAAATCCTGGGGCATTGAGTAGTAGTGAAATTACTTTTTTTATAAATAGAGATGGTTGAATGGAAAGGTCAAGGTCTTCTTTTGGCAAACCTTGTTGTAATAAGTTTTCATTCAGTTGAATTGCTTTTTTCATATCTTTTTCGCTGGCTGAGAAACTTCCTTCTACTTGTTGAAAGCGCATAGCTAAGTCATACACTGTCATTTCAGTCTGTAATTCATTTTTCCACTTGTTATCTTTTACTTCTTGTATAAGTTGATTTAAATTTTTAAATAGCGGAAGTCCAATCTCTAATCGAGATTCAATTTTTGCGTTAGGTCCTTTTTTTAATGTATCTTGATCTCCTGTAACTTGATTAGAAATTTCTGTTTCATATTTAGAAAATAATTCAATTTTTTTCATTTGGACTATATCTTGTTTAAGCGCATTATGCAGAAATAACCCGCAGATGATTAGCATAGTAGCAATGATTAAAGTAAAGAGAATGTTAGAGTAGAGCATTTTTTTTAGCTCGAATAGAAATATTTTCATGTCGTATCACCACATACATGAAATACTTCTTCATATCTTTTTTCAGAACCGATAACTTCTTTTTGAATATCAATAATATTAATGTTATGAGAATAAAATAGATTAATAAGGTCTTGGATGGTGTGGTGTTCTAATGGGATGCGAAGGCCTGTCTTAGTTAACGCTGCTTGTATGTTTTCTTTTGATAAAATGTGTTGAGCATGTTTTAAATTTGAAAATAAGAAGTGATAATAAATCTTTTCGTACTTTGTCATATCCTCTTCTATTAATTTGCCGTCTTTTAAAAAAAGAATCTTCTTTGTAACACGGTCAATTTCTGATAAATTATGAGAAGAAAGAATGATTGTTGTACTTTCTTCTACTAAGCGTAATAAAATATTCCTCATCAGTATCGCACTAGTTGGATCCAAACCATTTAGAGGTTCATCAAGGAACATAAGCTTTGGTTTGTTTAAGATTGCCATCGCTAAGAGAAGGTGCTGTTTCATACCTAAGGAGTAATCTTTAATTTTCCTCTTCGCATAATTTTCCATTCCTACATATTTTACAACTTCATTCATGCGTTCTTTTGAAATTTTTTGCACATCACAAATGAATGCAAGATGGTCGTAGCCGTTTAAATAGTCATATAGTACAGAATTGTCCTGTAAAAAAGAAACGTCTGTAAACACAGAAACATCTTTGTTAGATTTCCCGATCAATTCAATATTTCCAGATGTAGCTGGCAAAAGGTTGGTAACTACATTTAAAAAAGTAGTTTTACCAACACCGTTAGGACCAACTAAAGCCCAAATTCCTGGGGAGTTGATGGTGAGGTTAATGCCATCTAATATTTTTTTATGTTTGTAACTTTTTGATAAATTATTGATAGATAGAATAGTCAACTTGAATTCCTCCTTTTTAATAAATTGGTATAAAATGTAATTATGTAATTAATTATAACTGAAAATTCAGTTTTATAAAGAGGTATAGATATAAATTTAAGCTTTTTGTAAATCGCATTTTTAAATCTATTATATGAATAATTTAGAAATGAGACTGTGAAGAAAAGGAAAAAGAGCACTTGTTGGAGAATTTTTACAATGTGTGGATTAGAGAAAAAGGAGTTATGCAAAATGAATTTAGAAAAAGCAAAACCAGTAAATGAAGAAGTCGCTGAATTAAAGGAACTAATTAAAGAATTGCACGGAAGTGTACATCAACTGCAAAGTGAAGTGCAGCAACTAAGGCACGAAAGACCGGTCGTTGAAGTGCGAAAAGGTGTTCAATTATCACCAACAATCGTTGGACAAATTGGCGGTATGATATTAGGTGGATTAGCAATTATTGGTATATTTTGGTGATGAAAAAAAGGTTTGCAGCATAGTGCTGCAAACCTTTTGTATTTGACGATATAATTTCATGCAATACAACTTTTACATTAAATAACGTAAATATATGTAAGCATGTGATAACAATAGTGCAATAACTGTTAACGGTAAGCCAATTTTTAAGAAGTCCATATAAGAGAAAGCATGTCCTTCACGTTTTGCAATACCAGCAACGACTACGTTTGCGGATGCTCCGATTAATGTTCCGTTTCCTCCTAAGCAAGCTCCAAGTGATAACGCCCACCATAGTACTTCGATTTGCGGAGAGTCGACAGATAATCCGAGTCCTGTAGCTAAGTCTTGAATAAGCGGGATCATCGTTGCGACAAAGGGGATATTGTCAATTGTCGCAGATGCGATGCCTGATACCCATAAAATAAGTATCGCAGCGAAACCGATATCGCCATTTGTTACGTCGAGTACTTCTTTTGCGAGTGAAGAAATAAGTCCGATATCAATTAACCCGCCAACGAGAACGAATAGTCCGGCGAAGAAGAAAATGGTTACCCATTCAACGTGGGCAAATACATCTTCAATATCATGTTCTTTTACTCCAATTAGCATAAGAAGTGTAGCGCCTGTCATCGCGACAACGGCAGCATCTATATGAATAACAGAATGAAGGATAAAGCCTAAAATAGTTAGTCCCAAAATCGTGATCGATTTTAAAAGGAGGCTTTGATCTTTAATATAATCTTTTTCGTTTAATACCATAAGTTTTTCGATTTGCTCAGGTGTTGTTTTTAGTTTGTTGCGATACATAAAGTAAATAATGCCAAGTGTAACGATAGAAATAATAATTACAATTGGAGCTAAGTTCAGTAAAAAGGCATTAAAATCTAAATGTTTATTTGCTGATCCAATCATAATGTTCGGTGGGTCACCAATTAATGTTGCTGTTCCGCCTATATTTGAAAATAGCACTTCTGAAATCAAATAAGGAACAGGGTTTACTTTTAAAATACGTGTAATGGATAGTGTAACAGGTACGATTAATAAAACAGTTGTTACGTTGTCCAAAAAGGCAGAACCGACAGCAGTTAATAGGGATAGTAATAATAAAATGCGGATTGGTTTTCCGCCAGCTGCTTTTGCCGCTTTAATGGCCACAAATTCAAATACGCCTGATTGACTCGTAATATGTACGAGAATCATCATCCCAATTAAAAGGGTGATCGTTTCCCATTGAATATGTGATGTGAAAGCGGTATGTAAATCTACAACTCCAAAAATAATCATAATAGCAGCGCCGAATAGTGCAATTACAGCACGATTCAATTTCTCAGAAATAATAAATCCGTACGTGATTAAAAATACGGCAATTGCAAAATAATATTGCCAATTTGCTACTTCATGTGCTGATTGTTCCAATCATGTCACCTTCTTTAAAGTATGTATTCAATTGTTGAAATGTATCTCGCTGCATAAATACGGGATAAAATATATTGTAGCAAATTCAAAAAAGAAAGAAAACTATTTAACAAAGTGAAGGAAAAAATATGATTTTTACATATCATATAAAAAATATGAAAAACATAGTGCAAATTATTAGGAAAAGTGGGCGCTGTCCTCTAATATAGAGATAGCAATTTACATTATTTTTGCGTAAAATGGTTTAAAGAGGTGAATTCCGATGGAAATAGTAAAAGATAGTTCTCTTATTCAAAATGAAATTGAACGTTTTGTAAATAAAGATGTATATATTCATTTAGAAACAACGAACGGAGCGTATGCGTCACACTTTAATGAAAAGATGATGACAGTTGGAGCATTCATTCGAAATGCAATTATTCGCTTTGAGCGCGGGAAGATTACTGGAACGAATCCATACCGAGTTGGTTTGAAAATGGATCATGGTTGGGTATATGCAGAAGGTATTACGCACTGGGAAGTAGACGATAAAGAGCGTTTATTACTTGCAGGGCATGATAATCAAGGTCGCTTAGCAGTTGCACTTGAGTTAAGCTTAACACCATTTAAGTAAGAAGGAGGGAAACTTATGGAGAGACATGTACTTGTTGTATTTCCGCATCCAGATGACGAAGCATTTGCGGCGGGAGGAACAATTCGCTTATTAACAGATCAAGGAGTACCTGTAACGTATGCATGTGGTACTTTAGGGCAAATGGGACGTAACATGGGGAAAAACGTATTTGCTAACCGTGAAACGATTCCAAATATCCGTGAAAAAGAATTAAAAGATGCATGTGAAGCGATGGGAATTCAAGATTTAAGAATGCTTGGTTTCCATGATAAAACGTTAGAATTTGAAGATGTTGATTTCGTTGCAGATAAAATTGAGGCAATCATTCAAGAAGTAAATCCATCTCGAATTATTACATTTTATCCAGAGCACGGCGTACATCCAGATCATGATGCATTTGGCCGCGCTGTAGTTCGCGCTGTATCACGTATGCAAAAAGAAGAGCGTCCAGTCATTCATGCCGTTGCGATTACGAGAAATCGCGAAGCTGTATTAGGTGAGCCGGATGTTGTAAATAATATTAGTGAAGTATTCGAGCATAAATTAGCTGCACTAGGTGCGCATCGTTCACAAACAGAAGCGATGTTAGAAGAAACACACGCAAAAATCAAAAACAAAGATGCAGCAACATTAAAATGGCTGCAACTTGAACAATTTTGGACTTATAAATGGGAGTAGGCTAGAAGGGAACCTTCTAGTAGCTCTTACATAGAAAAAGCATCGTCATTTGTGACGGTGCTTTTTTATTGAATCATTTTTATTCTTCTCTATTTGCGAGCAGATTTCACTTTACCTCGTACTCCATTCTTTTACGAATTCATCATGATATGCTTCGCTCCAATGGTATGGTTGTAACTCTTTTAACGGTTTGAAAATAATATCTTGTTTAGAATTTGTAATAGCGCATAGTACTTCTGGTCCCCAATAAAATAAACGTTCTTGGCATACACCACAAGGCGATAATACTTTTAACTCAGAATGCTCATTTTCCCTTGCAAGACAAATCGAATGTGTAACTTTCTTAAGAAACTTATGTGCTTCTAAAATTGCACCTGTTTCCATACAAAGTTCTGTTGAAGCGTTTATTACGTCAGGGGCCACACTTGTATAAATGGATCCATCTTCTACACGAATTGCTGCAGCTCCGCCCCAACCATGTGGGTATCTTTGGTCAATTAACCTTTTCACTGCATCATATAATTGTTGTTCAATGCTCAATTGTAGTCCTCATTTCTGCTTAAATTTTGATTCAATGACAGTTATTTTTTTAGTTACACGGCTAAAAAAGAATAGACACTCAATTTCAAACTATAAATGCAAGAATTATTTTTCATCTGCATACTTTTCCTCTAAGGCAATTAATAGAGGAATTGATATAGTTACAAGAATGATTAAAGTGGTTATAAAAGATTTAGAAAGAGAAAAAGAACCTTCGATTAAAGGTGATAAAAACTTGAATGAAAGTATACTTGTTATTAAGGAAACTACTAAAAAGCTAAAAAGAGACACATTTTTATTTTTGATAGATGTTTCTATAAAATTTTTAAGACAGCTTATGACGACAAATATAGTTAATATAATAAGAGAAATAAAATAATGTGTTACATTTGTCATACTAATAGTAGGATCGTCTATTATGTAAGCAAGTAACTTAGATACTAACATGCCTCCAAACAATAAAATAATAAAAGCGAGTAATCCTTCAGATATATAAATACTGAAATTATCTTTCTTGTTAAAGAGTTTATAATTCAGAGTAGATTGGCTTATTTGAATTAGGAATAGGGTAATAATCCACACATAATATACAATTGGTAATTCTCCTGAGAATAGAGCAATTAGGAAATTTATTACTGTCCTTAAAATTTCAATCATTACAAAAATCCTCCTGTTTGTAAGCTTTGCGAAATTAGAAATATGCTAGTCTATCGTTTAATAATTAGAACTATAGATTCAAACTATTTCTAATTATTCCACAAAAAGGTGGTTGCTTCAAGTTATCCTTTTAACAAATTCTTCAAGGCTCCACACTAGAAAAAGAAATGTAATATGTAATATAATTGAAAAAGTATATTTAAAAAATCAATGTTAATATTACCCTCCTATAAGTATTAACATACGTAATTGAGGTGTTTTCTTTGTTGTTTTATGATCGAATTTCTATAATGGCCCCTCCTGTTCCGTAGCTTAGGAAAGTCTTTTTATTTCTGAGATTTTCAAAGTTATAGGAGGGTATGAAAAATGAAAAAAGTCTCAGTACCATCACTTTTGTTAATGATTATTCTTGTTGCATTTCCGCAAATTAGTGAAACGATTTACACACCGTCTTTACCTGATATTTCAAAGGCGCTACACGTAAGTAATAATGAGGTACAGTTAACTCTTAGTGTGTATTTTGCTGGATTTGCTTTAGGTGTATTTTTTATTGGTTGGTTATCGGATATAATTGGCCGTCGCCCGGCGATGTTATTTGGAATTGTTGTATATGGCGCTGGAAGTTTCTTATGCTTTATTGCAAATTCCATTGAAGTTTTATTGCTAAGTCGTTTTATTCAAGCGTTTGGAGCAAGTGCTGGCTCTGTTGTGACACAAACGATTCTTCGTGAAAGTGTAGAAGGGCATAAGAGGCATGTTATGTTTGCTCAAATTTCGGCAGTCATTGCTTTTACACCAGCGATAGGACCGTTAATTGGTGGCTTTCTTGATCAAATGTTTGGATTTAAAATCGTATTTTTAAGTTTAGTAATTATGAGTTTCGGAATTTTTCTGTATACGTTTGTTTCTCTTCCGGAAACAAAAACGGACTCAGTAACGAATAAAATAAATGTGTTTTCAGTCTTGAAGAGGTTAATTACAAATCCGAAAGTAGTAACATATGGGTTATTAATTGGAGGAGCGAATGGTGTTTTATTTAGCTACTATGCAGAAGCGCCGTTTATCTTTATTGAATACTTTCAGTTATCGCCTAGTATGTATGGATTTTTAGGAATTGTTGTTGCTTCCGCTTCTATTATTGGAGCAAAAGTTTCAAAACGATTGCTTGCCACAAATAAACCAGAGAAGATTATATATATCGGTTGTCTTGTAATGACAGGAGGAGCTATCCTTTTATCAGTTATTACGTTTGTTGGAACAAATCCTAATATAATATATATGATTGTATTTTTAGTAGCGATGTTTATATTGCTATTAGGAATTGGGATAGCGTTACCTAATTGCTTAAGTTTAGCATTAGTAGATTTTCAAGATGTCATTGGTACAGCAGGAGCTTTGTTTAGCTTAGGGTACTATGTAATTGTAACGATGACAATTTGGGGAATGAGTCAGCTGCACACGGGCTCGTTACTCGTGATGCCACTTTATTTTCTAGCTATAGTAGTTATCATGATGGTGTTTACTAAAGTGTTTATTTTAGAGAAACAAACTTCAAAAATGATTTAAATATGAAATAGTAAAAGAGTCTCATTTTTTTAATGAGACTCTTTTATATTTTATGAAAATGATTAGTGGATATACGAACAAAAATTAAAGGTATTGTTGGTAGATTTAAGTGTAATTATATTTTTCTTAAAGTAGGGGATGGAGATAGAGAATTTTTAGTTGTGATAACGCGATAAATAAGAGATACAGAAGTTAGTGACTTTGTAGTTTACTAATATATTAAATTTATACGTGATGTGTTAATTGTATGTGTAAGCAATTATAGTACAAACTATAATTAGTGAAGTACATGCAGTATGAAGCCGAGGAAGAAATACTCTCCTCGGTTATTTATACTGTAATAATATTCATGCAGGAATCATATTGAATAGATGTATTTTATTGTTAATTTAGTTAAAAATTAATCAGACTTATGTATAATAATTTATTGAAAAAATAATTGAACTTTTCAGATAAATGAATTAATATAAGGTAAGTAATTTTAAGATTTATAGAATATTGGAAGATGAAAGGTTTTGAGAATTTTGTAAGAGGCAAAAAACGATTTTAGGATAGCTTTAAAGTTAGCCTAAAATGATGTTTGCTTCATCATTTTCAGGGCCGAAAGGAATTAGGGGAAAGAATCTTGTTTTAAAATGCGGCTATGAATCATCTAAGAGGGGGAAGTGAAGTGGCAAACAAAGAATTGAAAAGAGGCTTAGAAGCACGTCATATTCAAATGATTGCTTTAGGCGGAACGATTGGTGTTGGTTTGTTTATGGGGTCAGCCAGCACGATTAAATGGACAGGTCCGTCAGTAATGCTTGCGTATGCAATTGCGGGTATTTTTATCTTCTTCATTATGCGTGCGATGGGCGAAATGTTGTATATGGAGCCGAGTACAGGTTCATTTGCGACGTTCGGCCATAAGTATATTCATCCGTTAGCTGGTTATATGACAGCGTGGAGTAACTGGTTCCAGTGGGTTATCGTTGGGATGTCAGAAATCATTGCGGTCGGAGCATATATGAAATATTGGTTCCCGGACTTACCAGCTTGGATACCAGGTGTAATCGCAATGGTTATTCTTGGAGCAGCTAATTTAATTTCTGTTAAGTCATTTGGTGAATTTGAATTTTGGTTTGCGATGATTAAAATCGTTACAATTCTATTAATGATTATTGCGGGGTTTGGACTTATTTTCTTTGGAATTGGTAACGGCGGAGAAGCGATTGGTATATCTAACCTTTGGGCAAATGGTGGGTTCTTTACAGGTGGTTTTTCAGGGTTCTTCTTTGCATTATCACTTGTAGTTGGTGCATACCAAGGGGTGGAATTAATCGGTATTACTGCTGGTGAGGCGAAGGATCCGAAGAAGACACTTACAAGAGCGATTCAAAGTACAATTTGGCGTATTTTAATATTCTATATTGGTGCTATTTTCGTTATTGTAACTGTGTATCCGTGGGATCAATTAAGTACAATTGGTAGTCCATTCGTAGCAACTTTTGCGAAGGTTGGTATTACGGCAGCAGCTGGACTTATTAACTTCGTCGTTATTACAGCGGCAATGTCTGGTTGTAATAGTGGTATTTATAGTGCGGGTCGTATGCTGTATACGTTAGGTGTAAATGGACAAGCGCCGAAATATTTCACGAAACTTTCTGGAAATGGTGTACCATTATTCGGTACAGTTGGTGTAATTATCGGTTTAGCGGTTGGTGTTGTATTAAGTTATATCGCACCGAAAAACTTATTCGTATATGTATATAGTGCGAGTGTACTTCCTGGTATGGTACCATGGTTCGTCATTTTAATAAGTCAAATTAATTTTAGAAAAGCAAAAGGGGCAGAGATGAAAGATCATCCGTTCAAAATGCCATTTGCTCCTGTTACAAACTATTTGACGATTGCCTTTTTAATTATGGTATTAATCGGAATGTGGTTTAACGATGATACGCGTATTTCACTAGTTGTAGGTATTGTTTTCTTAGCTATCGTAACAATTAGTTTCTACGCTTTCGGAATAGGGAAACGACCTCCGTTAGATATTCAAAATGATCAAGAGATTTCAAGTAAATAAAGATAAGTAA
This sequence comes from Bacillus cereus group sp. BfR-BA-01379, assembly GCF_022663605.1. Lineage (NCBI taxonomy): Bacteria > Bacillati > Bacillota > Bacilli > Caryophanales > Bacillaceae > Bacillus > Bacillus cereus group sp. BfR-BA-01379. The sequence continues at coordinate 16,716 of NZ_JAKUFT010000030.1, read as the reverse complement.
AAAGTCCGATTCCTCATTTGGAAATCGGACTTTTTGTTATTAAAACTTTTCTAAAACGATTTTCCCAATTGTACTTCCGCTTTCAAGCAGTGCATGTGCTTTCTTTACATTTTCAGCGTTAATTGGTGATAATGTTTCATTTAATGTAGTCTTTAAAATACCTTCATCTAGTAGTTCGCTTACTTTATTTAATAGTTCGTGCTGCGTAATCATATCGCCAGTTTCATACATTGCTTTTGTGAACATAAACTCCCAAACGAATGTAGCACTTTTGCTTTTTAAAACGCCCATCTCAAGAGGGTGCTCATTTTCTACGATAGAGCAGATTTTTCCTTGTGGTTTAATGAGGTCACATATTGCTTGCCAATGTTGATCTGTATTGTTTAAGCAGAAAATATAATCTACGTCTTTTAGTCCAAACTCTAATATTTGATCTTGTAAAGGTTGGTGGTGGTTAATGATATAGTCGGCACCGAATTTTTCAACCCAATGTATCGTTTCATGGCGGGATGCAGTTGTGATTACATTCAGTCCAGCCCATTTTGCAAGTTGAATGGCAATCGAGCCAACACCACCAGCACCGCCAATAATTAAAATGTTTTTGAATGTATTCTCATCTCTTTTATTATAATCAATACCTAAACGTTCAAATAAACCTTCCCAAGCCGTGATAGCCGTTAAAGGAAGTGCTGCAACTTCAGCATCATTTAACGTTTTAGGTTTCTTACCAACGATTCTTTCATCAACTAGGTGGTATTCACTATATGTACCTTGTCTCGTAATGCTTCCAGCGTAAAATACTTCGTCGCCTTCTTTAAATAACGTACAACCTTCGCCCGTTTGTACGACTACACCACTAGCATCCCAGCCGAGTATTTTCGCTACATCTTCTTTTTTATCTTTCGGAGAGCGAACTTTTGTATCAACCGGGTTAACGGAAATAGCGTTAATTTTAACGAGTATATCTCTTCCTGTAGCAACAGGTCTTTCAACTTCAATATCAATTAAACTGTTTTCTTCTTCAATAGGTAAGTATTCATGTAAACCAATTGCTTTCATTTGTATTCCCTCCATTAAAGTAAGAGTGTTTCTCTTTTATTATAGTAGGTAAAGTGTCATTATGTAAAAAAGTTGAGTCTTTTCCATTTTGAAAAATACCTGTTTCTGTCTCATTTAGAACTTTGTAACTGGAGAGGGTCAGCCATCGTTTTGATTTTATAAGCAGAAAGATATATTTATTTTTGTAGTGTACCTTGCAATGAACAATACTAAGTGTTATGTTATACCTGTAGTTACTTATTATAAAACAGTACTGAATAATAAACAGTAGTTGATGTTAATTAGAATAGGGTGAATGAATATTGAATGTACAATTTAAAAAAGGAGTTTTAGAACTTTGTGTTCTGGTCTTACTTGATAAGCAAGACCGTTATGGATATGAATTAGTTCGAAGTATATCCAATCAAATTGAAATATCAGAAGGATCTGTTTATCCTCTTCTTCGAAGGCTAACTAAGGAAGAATATTTTACAACGTATTTACAGGAGTCTTCAGAAGGGCCTTCAAGAAAGTACTATACACTGACGGATAAAGGTAGAACGTATTTGTATCAACTTTTGGAGGAATGGAATGAGTTTTCACAAGGTGTCAATCAATTAATTAAAGAAGGTGTACGTAATGACGAAAGATAAATTTTTACAACAATTAAATGTATCTCTAAAAAGGTTATCTGATAAAGAGCGTGCAGATATTTTAAAAGATTATGAAGAACATTTTACTTTCGGATTAGAGGAAGGGAAAAGCGAAGAAGAAATTGCAGCTTCATTAGGTTCTCCAGCTCAAATTGCCAAAGAGTTATTAGCAGATTATCATATTGAGAAAGTAACAACAAGTGCGACAACAGGAAATGTTTTCCGGGCAATTTGGGCAGTAATTGGATTAGGTTTTTTCAATTTGTTAATCGTGCTTGCACCTGCAATTACATTAGCGGCATTGATTTTTTCAGGATGGGTTCTAGGTATCTCATTTTTAGGTGCACCATTACTTGTTTTAGTTGATACTATCATACATCCAAATACATTCTTACTATTTAATCTTTTTATTTCTTTAGCACTTTGTGGACTTGGATATTTCATTGTTATTGCTATGTTATTTTTAACGAAGCTAGCAAAGAATGGATTTGTTCGTTATTTAAAGTTCAATATAGCATTAGTAAAAGGTGGTTTGAAGCATGATAAATAAAAAGAGTCTTTCAATCATTGCAGGTATTATTTTCATTATTGGTATTATCGGAAGTTTATTCACTTATCGTTCAATTGCTGCAGTACCAATTTCAGAAGAAAAGGTCATTAATAATAATAATGTGTCAAGCGTCATTATCGATACGAATAACGTTCGTGTTAACATCAATTCTACAACAGATAGTAACGTGAAAGTAAAATTAGATGGCGAGGTCAATCCAAACGTAAAAAGAACATTAGCTACGGATGAGGAAGATTCAACGCTTCTCATTTCTTACAAAGAAAAACAACAGAGCTGGTTCAACTTTAATATTTCTGAAGTATTGGCGCCATTAACATTAAATGTGTATCTACCCGAAAAACAATATGATTCATTAAAAGTTTCCAATAATAATGGCTACGTTGCTGCTAAGAAACTAAACGTAACCCATTTTAATATCAATACAAGCAATGGACGTGTTGAATTAAGAGAAATCAATTCGCCAAAAATTATCGCAGAAACAAACAATGGAATTATGGATTTCAAAGATGTATTGGCACAAAATATTCATGTGAAATCGAACAATGGACGAATAATGCTAGACCATGTTGAAGGTGAAATAGAGGGGCAAACTAAAAATGGAAGTCTTACTCTGAAAACGAATGAATTGGATCGAAATCTCAATTTTACGACTCACAATGGAAAAATTAATATTGCAACTGAAAAAGAACCAACTAATGTTCAATTTAATGTTGGTGTTGACAATGGTAGAGCGAATATTCTTGATAAATATAATGGAAATACGGTTATTGGAAAAGGAGAAAATGTAATTAAATTAAACACACATAACGGAAATATTACAGTGGAAAAACAATAGCATATTACCTTTTATAATCTCAGTTCGCCGCACATAAAGAGCAATAATAAATAAAAAAAAGAACCGACTCCTTTCTCAACATATAGGTAGTCGGTTCTTTTATATGTAACATTCGTTTAAGTGTGTATCCTTTTCATATTTGAAAATACAAACAGTTGATTTCTTACTCTCAATTTTTAGGGAAATAACGAATAGAAATTAATAATATAAGGAGAATTTGTGAATGACTCAAAAATAATAGTTGAAACAGTGAAAGAAGAGAAGGAGTTTATTTCTAACAGGAGGAATTTTTTACTGTGGACTTTATTCAAAACTAAATGTAAAGGTGGATACATAATGACAGTAAAGAAGCTTTATTTCATCCCAGCAGGTCGTTGTATGTTAGATCATTCTTCTGTTAATAGTACGCTTACACCGGGAAATTTATTGAACTTACCTGTATGGTGCTATCTTCTGGATACAGAAGAGGGGCTTATTTTAGTAGATACAGGTATGCCAGAAAGTGCGGTTAATAATGAAGGTCTTTTTAACGGTACATTTGTCGAAGGGCAGGTTTTACCGAAAATGACTGAAGAAGATAGAATCGTGAATATTTTAAAACGGGTTGGTTATGAGCCGGAAGACCTTCTTTATATTATTAGTTCTCACTTGCATTTTGATCATGCAGGAGGAAATGGCGCATTTATAAATACACCAATCTTTGTACAGCGTGCTGAATATGAGGCGGCACAACATAGTGAAGAATATATGAAAGAATGTAAATTGCCGAATTTAAACTACAAAATCATTGAAGGGGATTATGAAGTAGTACCAGGAGTTCAATTATTGTATACACCAGGACATACTCCGGGGCATCAGTCACTATTAATTAAGACAGAAAAATCTGGTCCTGTATTATTAACGATTGATGCATCTTATACGAAAGAGAATTTTGAAGATGAAGTGCCGTTTGCTGGATTTGATCCAGAATTAGCTTTATCTTCAATTAAACGTTTAAAAGAAGTTGTAATGAAAGAGAAGCCGATTGTTTTCTTTGGACATGATATAGAACAGGAAAAGGGATGTAAAGTGTTCCCAGAATATATATAGTGCAAAAAGTCATGAGTTTATTCGCTCATGACTTTTCGTTTAAATAATTTTTTTAAATAAGTTATAAACTTTTTTGGAACTGTCTTCATTTAATTGATAGTACGTAAGGTTTACATCATCAGGAGTATCTTGTTGAGCAATCATTACTTCGTTATTGTGATGGTCAACTACCCATATGAAATATTTTTTATAAGTTCCATCTTCGAAAGTAATCCACATATCACAATCTATTAAATCTGATCCTTCTTCATCTAATGTTAATTTTCCTTTTTTGGCGGTATCCATACTGTTAATGAAAGTTTTTAATTCATCTGTTTTCGTGAGAAAGATATCCTTTTTTGTTTTTATTGACTCGACATGTATATCTTTTATTTCCTGTTTTCCTAAAAAGACAGGGGGCTCATTCGGGTCTCTTTGCGTTGAAATGATAGTAGCTTTCTTCTTTGGTTTATTTGCTGTATAGAAATCTTGAATAGATTTCCCTGAATTTAAAAACCATACGATACCAAAAATAATCAATGCGCTACCTAGCAGTAAAATGATTTTCTTAATAGAATATTCTCCTCTCTATTACTTCGTATGAAGAGTGTTTCTATTAATATATGATAGGTAAGCACAAAGTATTATAGTTGAACTTGGTTATGCTTCACAGTTTTTATCGGACGATCCACGAGTAAATTGTAAGTGAGCCCGATTAGTACGAAAATACCACCGACAACTTTGCCCATAGAGAGTTCGTGTGACAAGATGAAATCAATGATAGTCCCCGCAAATAATTGTCCAATAAAGATGAGTAACGTTAAATAAAATGCTGATATTTTAGGAGTGATATAGTTGGATAATGAAATAACGATAACGCCTACTAATCCTCCTAAGTAAACAGCGATAGGAATAGACTGCAACGTATGAACAGGAATGTACATTGAATCTGAGCTGAAAATTAAAAATAACATAGAGAAAAATAATCCAGTAATATAATTAAAAAACGTGCCTTCCCAATTTCCAATCTTCGCTGCTAAATTTGCGTTAATAATTCTAGCCACAACGATAGAAACACCAGCTAAAATAGCGATCGTAATATATAACATTTTTCTGCCTCCATTAATAAATTGTCATGATTATAATTCCGGAAGAGATGAAACATAATCCAATTAGTTTTTTCTTTTCAAACTTTGCAACTTTCATTCCTAATAAGCCGAAATGATCAATAACGATGGAAGCAATGGATTGACCAAGTAAACTTAATGCGATCGTAATAGAGGCACCAAGGACAGAGAAACTTATATTATTAAAAAGAACAGTGAATACCCCAATTGCTCCAGCACTATATAGAAAAAGTGGAATACCTTTATCGAAACGAATTTTATTTTTGTTTATGATTAAAACGAAAATAACTGCAATTAAACCGACAAGGTGAATGACAACGCTTGCTGTATACTTGCCAATTAATTCAGATAAAATCCCATTCAATGGAAGCATAACGGCGATGAGCACACCAATAAAGACAGAAAGAAAGTTATACAATGTAATATCCCCTTTGTATTTCATATTTGTAATGAATGTATCATGCTGAAATTGTGTATTACTATGACATATGTCATAGTGGAAGAAGAAAATTTTGATTACAATGGGGATGAGTTGTAAAGGCGGGGGAACTATGAAGAAAATATGTAATTCTATTAAATTAGCAGAGTATATGAAACAAAATAATATTGACTCCTTTTTTAGTAATGATATGAAACCGTATATGGAACTCATATTTTTTAAAAAGAACGAGTTTATTTGTAGAGAAAATGAAGAGATAGATTATTTATTTTTCTTCGTTGAGGGAAAAGCGAAAGCGTTTAATACATTAAGTAACGGTAAATCTGTATTATTATGCTTTTATGATAGTTTGCAGCTGTTAGGGGATGTGGAGTTAATTCATTCTCAAAAGACTGCTTCAAACGTACAAGTGATGGCAGATTCATATTGTGTTGGTTTACCTTTAGGAAAAGTGAGAAATCAACTATTTCATGATGCGAAATTTTTACGATGTATTTGCGGATCATTAGCACATAAATTAAATCGACTTTCAAAAAACAGTACAATTAATTTACTATATCCACTTGAAAATAGACTTGCGAGTTACATGTTAGCAGCCGGGGAACGAGCGGTGCAGCATGGAAATAGAATTGTGTTTAGTGGGAATTTAACGGAAACAGCTGAATTGTTAGGAACGAGTTATCGACACCTATTACGCACATTAAATATTTTTTGTGATAAAGAGATTATAAAGAAGAACAATGGTTGCTTTGAAGTAGTGAATGTGGATGTTTTGAGGGAACTGGCGGCAGATGTTTATAAATAGGAGGAGATTATAAATGATTACACCTATATTTAGAATTTTTGATATTGAAAAAGCAAAGCTATTTTACATAGATTTTTTAGGATTTAAACTGAATTGGGAACATCGGTATGAGGAACATATGCCATTATATATGCAAATTTCGTTACATGATGCTGTAATACATTTATCAGAGCATCATGGGGATGCTTCGCCAGGTGGTGCGATTCGGGTCAAAATAGATAATGTAGAGGGTTATCATTCTATATTATTGAATAAAGAATATGCGTATTCAAAACCTGATATAGAGGGAACACCGTGGGATACAATGGAATTAACTGTGATTGATCCGTTTTTAAATAGAATTATATTTTATGAGGAAAAGGTTTAGAAATTGAGATATCCTAAATAATTTATCAAAGTAGGTGCTACAATGAATAGGAAAATAGCGATCATTTCAGATGTTCATGGAAATAGTCACGCGTTAAAAGCTGTATTAAAAGATATTGCACGTCGTAATGTCGAAATGATAATCAATTTAGGCGATAGCGTGTATGGGCCGTTAGATCCTTTAGAGACAATTGAAATATTAATGAATAACGAGATGATACATATTAAGGGAAACTGCGATCGCATGCTTTGGGAACCTATACAAGAGCAGTCTGCTACACTAACTTTTGTCCAAAATCAATTAACAGAAAGTCATATAGATTGGCTAAAACAACATCCTTCGCAATGTATTGTAGACGATATTTTATTTTGTCATGGTACACCAACTTCAGATGAGGTGTATTTACTAGAAGAGATGGACGAGAATGGTGCAGTATTAAAGAGTGAAAAAAATATATTGGATCAACTCCAAAATATAGAACAAAAAATAATAGTATGTGGTCATACGCATATTCCTAGAGTTGTTTATTTGGCAAACGGTAAGATAGTTATAAATCCAGGGAGTGTAGGACTTCCTGCATACAAAGATGAATTACCTGTTATACATAAAATGGAGTCGGGAACCCCGCACGCAAAATATGTAGTGATAGAAGAGGTTTTTGGAGAATGGATAATTGAAAAAATTTCAGTTCCTTATAATTGGGAAGAAGCTGCGGGGTTAGCTGTTCAACAGGAAAGGCATGACTGGGCACAGGCACTAAAGACTGGGAAGATAGAATGAAGGGGAGTTTACTTTATAATAAACTGCTCTTTTTTATTTTGAGTAAATATTGAATGATGTAAAAATAAAGTGTTATGATTACAGAAACGTATGAATATATGAACAAGTATTCATGTATTGTGAGAGGGAGGGGATTAGAATGAAAGATATAATTATCGTTGGAGCTGGTCAAGCTGGATTAACAATGGGATATTACTTGAAGCAAGAAGGGTATAATTTTTTATTACTTGAGGCAGGAAACCGAATTGGGGATTCATGGAGAAACAGATATGATTCTTTACAGCTCTTCACACCGAGGGAATACAGTAGTTTACCAGGTATGATAGTAAAAGGAGAAGGACAGGGATTTCCATGTAAAGATGAAATGGCAACGTATTTAGAAGAATATGCAAGGCACTTTACATTACCGGTCCAATTGCAAACCGAAATTTTTAAAATAAAGAAAGAAAAAGATATATTCGAATTACATACTCCTACAGAAACTTTACAATCAAAAAAGGTTGTTATCGCAACAGGTGGTTTTCAGCAACCATACATCCCCTCATTTTCACAACATCTTTCATCGCATGTTTTTCAAGTACATTCATCACAATATAAATCACCATCACAAATTCCTAAGGGAAAAGTACTAGTAGTAGGTGGCGGGAATTCCGGAATGCAAATCGCAGTAGAACTTGCAAAAACTCATGAAGTTACAATGTCTATCAGTCATCCGCTAACATTTTTACCGTTACATCTTTTTGGAAAAAGTATTTTTAGTTGGTTAGAAAAATTGGGTTTATTGTACGCTGAGCTAAATACAAAGAGGGGAAAGTGGTTTCAGAAGAGAAAGGATCCTATTTTTGGTTTTGCAGGTAAAAAACTTATTCGTAGTGGGGCAATTAAACTAGAGGAAAAAGTGGTTCGTGCATCAGAGAATAATATTATGTTTCAAAATGGTGGCACATATAGTGCAGAAAGCATTATATGGTCAACTGGTTTTATTCAGAACTATAAATGGATTGAAATAGAAAAGGCAGTGAATGGGAATGGATTTCCTAATCATGTAAGAGGAATAAGTCCAGTAAAAGGATTATATTATATCGGTTTGCCGTGGCAATCTCAAAGGGGCTCTGCACTTATTTGTGGTGTAGGAAAGGATGCAGCGTATTTACTTTCTGAAATCAAAAAAATAGATCAGTAGCAACAACTACTGATCATCCATATGTACATGAATTAGGAGAGGTCAATCATTTATTAACTTTATTATAATAGATTTTCATGGGAATAAAAACTGAAAATTCTAATTTTATGTTGAGAAAGTTTTTTGTATCGAAATATATGAAAGAATAAGGATTTTTAGTGAAAGGAAATATGATATCTATATTTTAATAAATTGTGATATAGTTTATAAAGAATAGATTACCTAAGATGTTATTTTATTACATAGAGGTCGCGTTTTGGATTAAGGAAGGGGGAAATGGTTGTGAAGTTTGATGATCAACGCTTGCTAGGGGTACGATTAGGCTCTGTACTTGTAACAGAGGAAAATCAATATTTAGTAATTAAGAAAAAAGATCATTATGCATTATTAAATATACATAATTTAGAATGCACACATGTTGAAGTGCAGTTAGAACATGTTGAAGAAATGTTGCAGGAAGATTTCCAAGAAAGTATAACGGAGATTATCGCACCAGAACATATAAAAATTGTTGCGAAAAATATAATATAAAGAAAGAAGCTGGAAGGAACAGCTTCTTTCTTTTCATTATAAGGATAACGTTTTTAAGACGTCACCAATAATCCCTTCCATTTGATGAACACCTAAGTCAGTGTTCGTCATTATAACAGCAGCATTACCTCGGTATGGATAGCATACTAGCATACATTGAAATCCAACGCCCCATCCAAGTGAATACATTTGTAAGTCTTCATTCGAATCATCTAGAAAAACCCCTAACCCAGTCCATTTTGAGCAACCTTGAGGAGAAATCATATCTTGTATTAATTTTTGAGAAAGTTTTAGTCTGCCCTGTCCTTGCAAGGAATGAATGATTTCAATTACTAAAGTTGATAAGTCTGTTGGTGTTGTCCAAATACCTGAAGCAGCTGCGAATGGATAAAATGGATACTTCTCATTTGTAACGGTGCCATCTTTATTATGCCCACAAGCAAAGGCCTCCATTTTTTTTATATCTTCAGTAGAGAATACTCTACTATTCTTCAGCTGCAGTGGCTGAAAGATATATTCTTCAAGTAAAAGGTTGAATGTTTTTCCGGTTATATCTTCAAGTAGTAGTTCGATAATACAAAAGTTTGCATCAGAGTAGTGAAATTCACTTTCTGGTTTATAAGTTATCTCTATCGGTACTGGGCAATAGGATGTTTTACCAACAAGGATTTCAGACATGTTTGGTCGCCCTTGTACAAGTGTATAATGTTCAAAACTATTAGGAGGATCAATAATTCCAGATTGGTGACTTAATAAATTTCGCAATGTGACTTTTTTATGGGAGGTAAATAGATTGGTAGGTATGTTCCAAGATGTGAGTTTAACATTTACGTCTTCGTCTAAATGCACGATTTCTTGATCTGATAACGTTAATACAAGCATTGTAGTGAAGAATTTACTAATTGAACAAGAATTGAATATGGAATCCGTAGTGACAGTTCTAGTTGTTCCAGATTCAAGTGTTCCGAAAGTAGCGACTTCGTCTAGTGTGCCGTCACGTATAACGGCAAGGCTTAAACCTGCAACGGAATATTGGTTCATTTTTTCGTATATATTGTTACTTTTTAAGTTCATAGTGACTCCTTTCTTCGAAAAGACAGAATGTTAGTTCTATTATACAGTAGTTAATAGAGAGAATGAGAGAAAAAGAAAAAACTTCATCTTTTATCGATGAAGTTTTTTTTAGTTAATTCGAAGTGAATGTTTTAAAAAATTTATCTCGGTACATGTACATTAGCCATGAGGTTGTTAGTAAGGAAATAATGATTTGTTTGTTTTGAATTGGCGCATTGAAAACAAGCCAGCCAATGATATCAAATAATACATGTAGTGCAAATGAAAGAACTACAAATTGTAGTAACGTCTTAAAAAATCTTTTCATAATGTGTCCCCCTAAAATAAAAGGTATTATCAATAGTGTTGTATATTACTATTATACATTAAATGTGTCTTGTGGTAAAATTTACATAAGTTAGTGAAATAAAACAAATGAAAGCTAATGAGGAGGAATAGTCATGGAATTTTGGATGATCATACCGATAGCGGTCTTTGGGTTTATTTATATTGGTGAAAAATTAAATAGAATCGAAAAGAAAACGGATGCACGTTTAAAGAGAATGGAAGATAGATTACAGCTAATTACGAAAGAAATGGGAATTATAGATAGAGAACCTGAAATTAATAAAGAGTTGCGTCAGCTTATGGAGGAAGGAAAAACAGTTACAGCAGTTAAGAGAGTCAGAGAAGCTTTTGGTTTTTCCTTATTAGAAGCGAAGCAATATGTTGATAAATTATAAAAAAGATCATCCATTTGGGTGATCTTTTTCATTTTACCATACGTGTATTTACATAAGCAGCGATTATAACGTGGCCAATTATAATGATAGGAAATAAGATTTTTGCATTAGGAGTAGTGAAGACACTGCCAATTGTGGCAATAGCACCAGCAGTTAAATTATAAAGGCCAACTATTTTCGATAACTTTCCTTTATTTGGTACACGGCGTTCATTGAATCCTGATAAGAGCCAAGTGTATTGTTTAACTCCGATGAAATAAGCTAGTGCAAATGAAATGATTGCTAGTATGAATAATGATGGAGAAGCGAAGAGAGTCATTGAAAACACCTCCGTTAAAGGGCTGTAAATAAATTATAGTATGAATGTTATAATTTAACAAAATACATTTTTGATTTTAAGTGTAATAGAAAAACGGAGTATTTATCATGAAGGGAGATTAAGTATGGATATTGTGGAATTCCAGAGATATGTATCAAATTTCAGTAAAGAAAAAGGATTTCAAGATACAACAATTGAAGAGCGTACAATGTATGCGATGGCGGAATTAGGTGAATTAGCGGAAGTTATATTAAAGCGTGATAAAATACAAGATTCGAAAAGAGAGATTGGTTTAGAAATGTTTGATGTCATTTGGAATGTATGTGATTTAGCAAACAAATTAGAAATTGATTTAGGGAAGGCATTTGAAGAAAAAATGAGGATAAATAAAAAGCGTGAATGGTAGGTAGGATTTTAATTTGTAAAGATGGGGGATACGGATGAAAAAGAAGCTTATTATAGGAGGAGTCTTTACCTTAATTAGTGTAATGAGTGTTGTCGCTTACTTAGTTTTTCAAGGCATATTTATTCCGAATCAAATAAGTGCGGATAAGTATGAAATAAAAGGTGTAGATGTCGCATCGTATCAAGGTGATATAGATTGGAGGGAGTTGGAAAAGCAAAATATGAAGTTTGCGTTTATAAAGGCTACTGAAGGAAGCGCATTTGTGGATAAGTACTTTGCGAAAAATTGGACGAATGCGAATAAGACAAGTATGCGCGTCGGAGCGTATCATTTTTTTAGTTTTGATAGTAAGGGTGAAACACAAGCAGAGCAATATATACGAACTGTTTCAAAATATAAACAAGCATTGCCACCCGTAATTGATGTTGAGTTTTATGCTGACAAAAAAGATAATCCCCCTAAGCGTGAAGATGTTGTGAAAGAGTTGTCGGTCATGATTGAAATGTTAGAAAAACATTACGGTAAGAAAGTAATATTGTATGCAACTCAAGAGGCATATGATTTGTATATAAAGAATGCGTATCCCCAATGTGATATATGGATTCGTAGTGTTTTTACAGAACCGAGTTTATCTGATGAGAGAAAGTGGACGTTTTGGCAATACACGAACCGCGGGAGATTAAATGGTTATAATGGAAAAGAGAAGTATATTGATTTGAATGTATTTTATGGGAACGAGGAAGAGTTTGAGAATTATGGAATAAAAGATTAAGTTTTAAAGCGTACAAAATTTGTGCGCTTTTTATTAATGTTATGAAAAATATGTAAGAAAAGATGGAACAAACATTTGAGATGAATTGTCTAATATAGGTAATAACTATTTTGTTTGAAAGAAAGGGTGGAGAAAATGAAAAATACATTATTAAAAGTAGGGGTATGTGTAAGTTTACTAGGAGCAACTCAATTTATTAGTACGATTTCTTCTGTGAAAGCGGAACAAAAGCTAGAGCAAAAAGTAATGAAAAATGAGACAGGAACCATTTCAATTTCTCAGTTAAACAAAAATGTGTGGGTTCATACGGAGTTAGGTTATTTTAACGGAGAAGCAGTTCCTTCGAACGGTCTAGTTCTCACTACTTCTAAAGGGTTAGTACTTGTCGACTCTTCTTGGGATGATAAGTTAACGAAGGAATTAATAGAGATGGTAGAAAAGAAATTTAAGAAGCGCGTAACGGATGTCATTATTACACATGCGCACGCTGATCGAATTGGCGGAATAAAAACGTTGAAAGAAAGAGGCATTAAAGCGCATAGTACAGCATTGACTGCAGAATTAGCAAAGATAAATGGTTATGAAGAACCACTTGGAGATTTACAAACCAGTACGAATTTGAAGTTTGGAAATATGAAAGTAGAAACGTTTTATCCAGGGAAAGGACATACAGAAGATAATATCGTCGTATGGCTACCGCAATACAATATTTTAGCTGGGGGCTGTTTAGTGAAATCAGCGTCCGCTAAAGATTTAGGAAACGTGGCTGATGCTTATGTAAATGAATGGTCTACATCGATTGAGAACGTGCTGACGCGCTATAGAAATATAAATGCAGTAGTGCCTGGTCATGGAGAAGTAGGGGACAGAGGATTACTTTTACATACATTGGATTTGTTGAAATAAAAAAACGAGGAGAAACAATTTTCTCCTCGTTTTCTTCTAATTATATTTAAATGCGAAGCCTGCATATGTTACTGAGATTTTAATTCCAAGTATACAAATACCAGTACCGTCATAATTGCTATAACAACGTAAGTAGCATCAAGCATTATAAGTGTTTTTAAAGTTTCAGTCATCCTCATTCACCCCTGGTATGAAAATATAACATAATCTCTTATCAATTAAATCAGAGATTATAAAGATAACAATGTACATGAAATTTCTTAAGTATTTCTATATAAATATATCATATAAATAATGTAAGTAATGTTAAGATAGTGTAAATGTATTGTAAAGAAAGAGGGGGCTCATCATGTTTATAAATCTTTTTGTTTGTAAATACTATGTATCTCTCAAGTGCCAGGTAGAAAACAGTTATAACATGTGAAAAAACTTACTTTGACACATCAATCACAATGCTAGTTGTTACTACATTTTCTTCTATTACTTCTACCTGTACTTGTTCATCGTTTCTCCAATTGATATTGAAGTTGTCTGTCGTATACATTTCCTTAAGAGTGACCTCTTTATATTTTTCTAAAATGCCACCTCTTTTCCCATAATAGATTCTTACAGTTGAACTGGGACTTGGTCCTTTTGATTTTATTGTTTCTCTAAGCTCGATAATATTTATGAGATTTGGAGATTCACTTTTTTGAAAGGTAAAGGAACTGACCACTTTTTGTACCTTCTTAAAAACAGGACCATTGGATTTATTGGATATGTTAAATTCCACAACTTCGGGTACGGATTCTTTTTCTCGTAGCGTTATCGTTGCTTCATAATCGTTTTTCCAATCTATGGAAACGTCTGAGGAGTCGAGACGTTCCCCGTCATTTGCAATACTTGTGTCAAAATGTTCCCATAAGCCGTATTTAATTCTGACGGGAGCGGGACCAAGAGAAGAGTCTGAATCTAGTTTCACTACTTTAATCGTATTTTTATTATTTGGAGAATGACTTTTTTTAAGTGTAATGTCCTGTAAATACAAAATGTAAGACAAACAGCCTACTACTAAAATAATTGGAATTAAGATACGTAAGGCAGTAATGGGACGTCTCCGTGTCGCTTTTTTCTTAGTGCTTTTACTATTTTGTTCAAGTTCTTTTTCAATACTCGTTTGAACCGTTACTTTTGGCGGGCGAATAAGCCACCAAATGAAAGCTATAAGTAGTAAGCAAAGAGGTATTCCTTGAATAAAGAAAAAACCTTTCCAAAAATCAAGTCTCGTACTATATGGAGAATCTGTTGCCATCACCCCTATAAAAAGGGCCACTGGACTTGCAAGTATATTTACCCCTAAACCAATCAATATGAATGAAAGATTTTTATTCCTAATTTTTCGTGACCCAGCCATAATAAACAGAAATACTGCAATACCAAGTATAAGAAACAGTGTTCCGTAATAAAACATCATGTATACCATATTATCCCTCCATACCTTTAATTGTACCATCAGTAAGGAAAATTTTGTGAAATGTTAGGTGGATATGATATTTGTATTCCGTAAAAGTGCGCCGATATATGATGCGAATAAATCATGTGCAAGTATGAATATCAGGATACAGTAAAAATATTATGTCAACAATGTGAACTATCACAAATTTTTATATGTTATTGTGATTGATATCACACCCCTTTTCCTCAATGGGTATTATGCTTGATTTGTAAGGAATGATTGGGAGAGGGTGGGATGATCATGTTTTGTTATCAATGTGAACAAACGCCAACAGGCGGATGTAAAGTAATAGGTGTTTGCGGTAAAAATGAAACAATTGCAAGTTTACAAGATACGATTGTGTTTGGATTAAAAGGAATTGCTGCTTATCGTACGCATGCTGCTCAGCTAGGGTATACGGATGCATTTGTAGATGCTACGACGCAAGAAGCATTGTATATGACATTAACCAATTCTAACTTTAACGAACAAGAACATATTGATATGGCTATGAAAGTAGGGCAATCCGCTTTACGAGTGATGGAGTTGTTAGATGAGGCACATACGAATCATTTTGGTGTTCCAGAGCCTGTTCAAATTACACAAAACCATGTAGAAGGTAAAGCAATTGTAGTTACTGGCCATAATTTATTTGCATTAGAAGAGTTATTAAAACAAACAGAAGGAAAAGAAGTTAATATTTATACGCATTCTGAAATGTTACCAGCACACGGATATCCGCAGCTGAAAAAATATAAACATTTAAAAGGAAACATCGGTAAAGCATGGTATGATCAACGACGTCTTTTTGAAAAATTTACAGGTGCGATATTAGCGACAACGAACTGTGTTATGCCAATTAAAGGATCATACTCTGATCGATTCTTTTCATATGATATTGCAGGTTTAGAGGGTGTACAAAAAATTGAAAAAGATGATTTCACGCCGTTGATTCAAAAAGCGCTAGAACTTCCAGAAGTACATATGGAATCGGATGAACAGTTAGTAACAGGGTTTCATCATAATACAGTATTATCATTAGCTCCGGAAATTATTGAGGCAGTAAAAGAAGGGAAGATTAAGCGTTTCTTTGTTATCGCAGGTTGTGATGCCCCGGGAAAAGGCGGAGAATATTATCGTGAATTAGCAACGTCACTGCCGCCAGAAACAGTTATTTTAACGACTTCTTGCGGGAAGTTCCGCTTTAATGATGTGGATTACGGTGTTGTACCTGGTACAGAGATTCCACGTTACATTGACTTAGGGCAATGCAATAATTCAATTTCTACAGTGAAAATAGCAGCCGCTTTAGCAGATGCATTTGAATGCGAAGTGAACGAATTGCCAGTTAGTATTGTCCTATCATGGTTTGAACAAAAAGCGGTTGCGATTTTACTTGGACTATTTAGTCTTGGCATTCAAGATATTCGCATCGGTCCAAAGGCGCCTGAATTTATTTCACCTGGCGTGCTTGATGTATTACAAGAAACATTCGGTTTGAAATTGATTACAAATGCAGCGGAAGATATGGAAATGATGTTATCGTAATAAAAGGATGATTTGTCTTATTAAGAAGAAGAGCTAGTCTATAGCATCCCAAAACAAAAATGTAGAATATTTGTTTTGGGGTATTTTCTTTTCTTAGA
>NZ_JAKUFT010000029.1:0-59667 GCF_022663605.1 Bacillus cereus group sp. BfR-BA-01379 | reverse complement strand
TAATAATCAGTGGGGAATGGAAAAAACACTGATTAAAGTTTCGGTGTAGCCAGTTACAATTTGCGTAGTGTTTTAGGAACAAACAATTCACTACATATTTCTACAAATTATGCTATCATTATATCTATTGTATATTGAAGAGGTGATTGTATGTTAAAGATTGGATCTCATGTTTCCATGAGTGGTAAGAAAATGTTATTAGCAGCAAGTGAAGAGGCTGTTTCATACGGTGCAACGACGTTTATGATTTATACAGGTGCGCCGCAAAATACACGAAGAAAACCAATTGAAGAATTGAATATAGAAGCAGGAAGAAAACATATGGAACTAAACGGTATTGAGGAAATCATCGTACACGCGCCATACATTATTAATGTTGGGAATACGACGAAGCCAGAAACATTCCAATTAGGTGTGGACTTCCTTCGCATGGAAATTGAAAGAACATCGGCATTAGGTGTGGCGAAACAAATCGTTCTTCACCCAGGTGCGCACGTTGGGGCAGGAGCGGATGCTGGTATTCAACAAATTATTAAAGGACTTAATGAAGTGTTAACGCCAGAACAGACGGTTAACATTGCGTTAGAAACGATGGCAGGAAAAGGAACAGAATGCGGTCGTAGCTTTGAAGAAATTGCAAAGATTATTGATGGTGTAAAATATAATGAGAAATTATCAGTATGCTTTGATACGTGTCATACGCACGATGCAGGATATGATATTGTAAATGATTTTGACGGCGTATTAAACGAATTTGATAAGATTGTTGGTATTGATCGTTTGCAGGTACTTCATATTAATGATAGTAAAAATGTACGCGGCGCAGGAAAGGACCGTCATGAAAATATCGGCTTCGGTCATATCGGTTATAAAGCGTTACATCATATTGTGCATCATCCGCAGTTAATGCACGTACCAAAAATTCTTGAAACGCCATATGTAGGTGAAGATAAAAAAGATAAGAAGCCACCATATAAATTAGAAATCGAAATGCTGAAAAATGGTACTTTTGATGAAGGAATTCTTGAGAAAATTAAAGCGCAATAAGCAATAAGGAGGGGATTTTCCCCTCCTTATTTTAGTAGTTGCTGAAATAAAGTATTTACTTGTTGGGCAGTAGCAGGGGAGGTTACTTTTGCTATTTGTTTTAAGAGCGCTAGCCGTTCGTCATTATCGTAAATGTTAATATTCTTTCCTTTCATAAGTAAAACAATTTGATCAGCTTGGGCAGTCGTAATAGAGACTTCATATTCTTTACTATATTTCAATAACTCTTTTGTAGAAATATGATTTAATTTTTTATTTACGAGTTGTTTAATTAGGTTCATCGAGTTATCCTCCTTCACACGTTCTTCTATCGAAATATATGAGTACGTAGCTTGTACATATTCGTATAGAGTTTCTTTTTTCATGAGAAAAAGAAGCGTATGTTATAATATAAGGACAAAACTATAGAAAAAGAGTATAGGGAGGATTTATGGAGCAGAAGCAACATCGAAAAGAAAGTGTTATCCATCTTATTTATCGTTTAGTTATGATTATTTTTGGGGCAGCATGCGCAGCGGTAGCGATTGAACTATTTTTAATGCCAAATAAAATTATTGATGGTGGAATTATTGGTATTTCTCTTATATTAGATTATCTTACTCCTAATATTTGGTGGTTAAGTTTCTCTACTTTAGTCGTTATTCTCAATATCCCATTTATGTATTCAGGCTATAAGCAAATCGGAAAAACGTTCATGCTATCTTCGGCGTTCGGTATTGTAGCTTTAGCGTTTATTGAATCAACGTTACATGCTGTTCCGCCATTTACAACAGAGCCAATTTTAGCAACAGTGTTTGGTGGTCTTATTTTAGGTCTTGGTGTAGGGCTCGTTATTCGTCATGGTGGATCTATGGACGGAACAGAAATTATGGGTATTTTATTAACGAAGAAATTACCTTTCTCTGTTGGTGAATTTGTAATGTTTGTGAACTTATTCATTTTTGCATGGGCAGCATTTGTATTTGGTGTTGAACAAGCTATGTATTCTGTTATGGCGTATTATATTGCCTTCAAAACAATTGATACAGTCATTCAAGGTTTAGATGAAACGAAAGCAGTTTTAATTGTATCAGATCAATATGAGGAAGTATCAAATGCGATTTTGCATCGTCTTGGTCGTGGAACTACAAAGCTTGTAGCAAAGGGCGGTTACACGGATAAAGAAAAAGAAGTTATTTATGCAGTTGTAACACGTCTGGAAGTGACAAAGCTAAAATCAATTGTGTATGAAATTGATGCGAATGCGTTTGTTACGATTATGAGCACACAAGAGACAAATGGTGGTAAGTTTAAATCAGCTATTCACTAAAACATGTATCCTGCTATTTGAGGGCAAATAATCGGTAGGAGATTGCCTCATCTGATTAAGATTACATTTTATAGGAATATTTTTCGAAAGCAGAGAATTTTTCTCTGCTTTTTGTTATAATAGTAAGGTTTCTTGAAAAAAATGATATATTTTATGCAGATTGGTTTACAACTATAATAAGCTGTACTATAATTCAAATAGATATAAATCGGAATCATTCTGAATTAAAATAGGTGAGATGCTATGAATAATATATTAGAGATAGAAGGATTGTCATTTCGATATGAAGATCGAAATGTGTTAGAAGATATTAATTTGCAAGTTCCGAAGGGAGCTTTTTTAGGTTTAGTTGGGCCAAATGGTTCTGGGAAATCAACTTTGCTAAAATGTTTATTAGGCGTTTTAAAGCCGAAACAGGGAAGTATTCGTTTATTTGGTGTTGATAGTAAGAAGTTTAAAGAATGGAACAAAGTTGGTTATGTGTCGCAAAAGGCAAATAGCTTTAATTCTGGTTTTCCGGCAACTGTTTTTGAAGTTGTATCAATGGGACTCGTTTCGAAAAAAGGGTTGTTTCGCTTTTTTACGAAAAACGATAAGGAAAAGGTAGAAAAAGCAATCGCTGATGTAGGGATGAGTGAGTTTCAAGGGCGCAATATCGGAGAACTTTCTGGTGGACAACAACAGCGTGTATTTATTGCTCGAGCGCTCGTTAGTGATCCTGAATTACTTATTTTGGACGAGCCCACTGTTGGAATCGATGTGAAAAATGTAGAAAGTTTTTATGAGATATTAGAGGATTTAAACAAAAGGTTAGGAATCACATTAATTCTCGTTACTCATGATATGGGAGCTGTTACGGAGAAGGTAACACATGTTGCATGCTTAAACCAACATCTACATTTCCATGGAAATGTAGAGAAGTTCCGAGAGTTAGAAGATGCAGAAATGTCCGTCTTATATGGACACCATGTTCATCGTTTAGAACACGAGCATGAGCATCACGGGAGGATATAATGATACAAGATTTTTTACAATATGACTTTTTACGTAACTCTTTATATGCAGGAATTTTAATAGGACTTGTTGCACCGCTTATCGGTGTATTTGTTGTTATTCGCCGTATGTCTCTTATTGCGGATGCATTAAGTCACGTGACATTATCGGGTATTGCTGCAAGTTTACTACTAGAAAAAACAATTTTCACAGGAGGATTTTTAAATCCTTTATATATGGGAATGGTTTTTTCTATTGGTGGGGCGTTACTAATTGAAAAATTACGTACTGTATATAAACATTATCAAGAATTAGCAATTCCGATTATTCTTTCAGCAGGAATGGGGATTGGTGTTATTTTTATATCACTTGCAAATGGATTTAACACAGATTTATTTAGTTATTTATTTGGGAGTGTAAGTGCTGTAACAAGTACAGATTTAATCATTATTGGCATTGTAGCAATTGTTGTTATTGTAACGATTACTTTATTATACAAAGAGTTATTTTTACTATCGTTTGATGAGGAATATGCTGTATCAACTGGTTTGAGTGCAAAGTGGATTCACTTTATTTTCATTATATTGGTTGCTCTTGTCATTGCAGTATCAATGCGTGTAGTAGGGGTTCTTCTCGTATCATCATTAATGACGTTACCAGTTGCAGCAAGTATTCGTATTGCGAATGGATTTAAACAAACAATTTTCTTTTCCATTTTATTTGGTGAAATTGCAGTAATTGGTGGAATGTTTGCTTCATATCAACTTGATTTAGCACCAGGTGGTACGATTGTTATGATAGCAGTTCTTATTTTAATTGGTGCGATTTTATGGAAAAAGAAAAAAACTGCATAAAGTAGGGATAGATATGAATCTAACAGAAGCTTTACGCCTAATGAAAGATAAAGGATACAAACATACTGGGAAAAGGGAAGAAATGCTCAGGTTATTTGCAGCTCACAATCGTTATTTAACGGCGAAAGACGTTTTAGAGCATATGAAGGATGATTATCCAGGTCTTAGCTTTGATACGATTTATCGTAACTTAACGGTGTTTGCTGAAATTGGTGTTCTGGAACAAACGGAATTAAATGGTGAAAAACATTTTCGTTTTACATGTTCTATTATGGAACATCATCATCATTTTATTTGTTTAGATTGCGGGGGGACGAAAGAGATTACTTCCTGCCCGATGGATTTTATGAATAAAGATTTTACCGGTTATGAAGTAACCGGTCATAAGTTTGAAATATACGGCCGTTGTCCAAAATGTGCAAAGTAAAAGCTCGTCAGTTATATAACTGACGAGCTTTTTACGTAGAAAAGAAGGTTGCTCACAAATATTGTGGCAACCTTCTTTTTATTGTTCTTGTGTTTCTTTTTCTTTTTCTTTTTCTCGTTCAGCAGCCATTTCAGCAGCGATTACGTCGATTTCTTTTTTCAGTTCTTCTACCATGATTTCTTCTGGTACTTTACGAACAACTTGCCCTTTACGGAATAATAATCCTTCTCCACGTGCACCAGCAATACCGATATCAGCTTCACGAGCTTCACCAGGACCGTTTACAGCGCAGCCAAGTACTGCAACTTTAATTGGTACTTTTAGTGTAGAGATGTATTCTTCTACCTCGTTAGCGATGCTAATTAAGTCAATTTCAATACGACCGCAAGTTGGACAAGAAATAAGTGTTGCTGCATTAGATGCAAGGCCGAATGACTTTAACAGTTCGCGTGCAACTTTTACTTCTTCAACTGGGTCAGCACTTAATGAAATACGTAGTGTATTTCCGATGCCTTTATTTAAGATTGCTCCAAGACCAGCGGCACTTTTTACAGTTCCGGCAAATAATGTTCCAGATTCTGTAATACCTAAATGTAATGGATAATCAAAAGCACGTGCAGCTTTTTCGTATGCTTCAATTGCTAAATTAACATCAGAGGCTTTCATAGATACAATAATATCGTGGAAATCTAAGTCCTCTAAAATTTTAATGTGATGTAGGGCGCTCTCGACCATACCATCTGCAGTTGGGTATCCATATTTTTCTAAAATGTGACGCTCTAATGAACCTGCGTTTACACCGATACGGATTGGAATACCGCGTTCTTTTGCTGCATTTACAACAGCTTCTACTTTATGGCGACGACCAATGTTACCTGGATTGATACGTACTTTATCAATGCCACCTTCAATTGCTTTTAAAGCAAGGCGATAATCAAAATGAATATCAGCAACAAGTGGAATGTTGATTTGTTTTTTAATATCAGCAATAGCATTTGCTGCGCGTTCGTCTGGAACAGCAACACGAACGACTTGACAGCCAGCTTCTTCTAAACGTTTAATTTCAGCAACTGTTGCTTCAACATCATGTGTTTTTGTTGTTGTCATACTTTGTATAATTAATTCATTATTACCGCCAATTGTTAAATTACCGACTTTAACTGGACGTGTTTTTGTACGATGAGTCATTTCATTCACGAATAGATCGCTCTCCTTATAAAAGAAGTTTCTTATTTAGTCCCTCATATCAATGATAGTATACGTGATACAGGGCTATAGAAACCGAAGTGCTCGGTTTCACTTTTACTATTGTATCAGCGCCTTTATGTAATTGACAAGGATTAAGTGATTGCTTATTGATATAACGGGAATTTATAAGACTTTCCAATTTGTATTTTTGTAGCAGATGTATTTTTATTTAATTGTTTAAAATCATCAATTACTTTTTCGATAGAAGGAATTTTCTTCTTATTAATCGCTTCTGTAATGGAAAGAACGGTATCACCTGTTTTGACTTCTATTGTTTTATAAGTGACATCTGTTTCTTTTTCTGCTTTGTTTTCTTTATTTTGTTTTGTATCTGTACTTTCTTGTTTTATCGTTTGGGCCGCATTTGTTTTTTTATATGAACTTAACATCGGTAAAGTGCCGATTTTTATATCGTAATAAAATATATAACCAAGAACAAGCACGAATAAGAATATACCTAATCTCTTCATATTCTTCACTCCTTTGCTAGGAATATATGCTTGTCCAAAAAAAAAATGCCTATTTAGGCATTTTTTTGTTCTTATTTTTCTTTCGGTTTTGGAACTTCTTTAATCGTTAAGTATAGAACAATTAAAACAACGGCGATATAAATGAATGTTGAACCAGGCACAACAATTTTGAATAAATCCATAATCATAAAGAAGATGGTTGGAATTGTGTAGCTGTATGCAGTTAACGTCCATACTTGCTTATAAGATAATTTACGTTGACCACTCATAGCTGAACCTATAAACGCAAGTAAAGTAATTCCTAAGAAAGTAATAAATAATTGGAACAGGTATACTAACACGCCGATAACGACTAGTAAAATTGGATAAATACTATCGAAAACAGAAATGAAATCTTGCAAATCTTTCTTCTCAAGAGATGTCCCTAATAAATCATTGTAGGAGTAAGTTTGTTGCTGACCATTTCCTATAGAAACTACTTTATCTTTTAAAATAAATAAACCAGTTTTGTTTTGATATTGTTCTATATCTGTTGTATTGGGATCAAATACGAAAAGAGCATCTCCCTCTTCCTTTTGAATAGGTTGTTCAATATCTGCTTTTAGTTCACCGTTTTCGATTTTAAAATCAGGTAAATCTTTTTCAATTGCTTGATTTACCATGGTAACACTATCTTGGATAAAGCTACCGTAAAAGAATGTTCTTGGAATAGTAGTGATTAGACAAAGTAGCATAATATACAAAATGGTTTTTCCGATTTTTTGAAAACGGAATAGCGCCATATCTTTAGGCGAATATACGCTTTTTGCTAATTGGGTAAATATGGACATAGATTCACTTCCTTTATGTATGTATAAAATCATTGTAACGTAGGAATCTAGGGAATCTCAAGATATATTATATTTACATATAGTGGAGATAACTAAATTTCTTTTTATTAATTTTCTTCTTTTGAATGAGAAAAATACAATTGACACTTTTCTTTTCTATATGGTAAATTTATCTTACATTTCTTAAAGGATATATCCGATAGGAATTCCTTTATTTGATATGTTGTTACATACATAATTGTGGACCCTTAGCTCAGCTGGTTAGAGCAGACGGCTCATAACCGTCCGGTCGTAGGTTCGAGTCCTACAGGGTCCATATCCATTTCACATGTTTATTATGTCAGCAGGAAGCTTCCTTGTAGAAGGGAGCTTTTTTTACGGAATATATGAGCATTTTAATTGAAAAGAAGTGGGAATTTTGCTACGTTAGTGATAGCAAGACAATGTGATTTATTTGTTTGCACCCTATGGCAATTAGGGTAGAATGAAGTTGTATGTCACTTAAGTGGCAATACATAAACTGGGAGGAATATAACAATGGCAAAACACGAATTACCAAATTTACCTTATGCGTATGATGCTTTAGAGCCTCACTTTGACAAAGAAACAATGAACATCCATCATACAAAACATCATAACACGTACATTACAAACTTAAACGCTGCTTTAGAAGGTCATGCAGAATTAGCTGACAAAAGCGTAGAAGAATTAGTTGCAAACTTAAACGAAGTACCAGAAGCAATCCGTACAGCAGTACGTAACAATGGTGGCGGACATGCTAACCATACATTCTTCTGGACAATCTTATCTCCAAATGGTGGCGGACAACCAGTAGGCGAACTTGCAACTGCAATTGAAGCGAAATTCGGTAGCTTCGATGCATTCAAAGAAGAATTCGCAAAAGCTGGCGCAACTCGCTTCGGTTCTGGTTGGGCTTGGTTAGTAGTAAATAATGGTGAGTTAGAAGTAACAAGCACGCCAAACCAAGATTCTCCTCTAACTGAAGGTAAAACTCCAGTTATCGGTTTAGATGTTTGGGAACATGCTTACTACTTAAATTACCAAAACCGTCGTCCAGACTACATCGGTGCATTCTGGAACGTTGTAGATTGGAACGCTGCTGAAAAACGTTACCAAGAAGCTAAATAATTGTAATAACGATAGAAAAAGCTAGGAGAATGCTCCTAGCTTTTTTCTATGCTTTCCTTTTACATAATTGGGCTTGTCTTTGGAAGACTAGAACATGAAGTAAAGGAGAGTTGTGTATGAAGTGGAAACATATAATTGGTGACGTTGAAGTGAATCGGGATTTAGTGTTATTGCTCCTTATTGGAGGTTTATACACGCTCGCAATTTCTTTATCGAATACGTTTGTTAACATTTATTTATGGAAACAAACACAAAATTATGTGAATCTTGGCTTGTATAATTTGGCCAGCGTTGTATTACAGCCTCTCACATTTCTTATAGGTGGGAAATTAGCGAAACGTATTGATCGCTCAATCTTGTTACGAATAGGTGTAGGCACGTTGGCAATTTTTTTTATCGTTGTTTTAGTAGCGGGAAAAAGCGCTTCTCACTATATTTTATTAATGGGGGCTCTTTTAGGAGTCGGATATGGTTTTTACTGGCTCGCGTTTAACTTATTAACATTTGAGATTACAGAACCAGAAACAAGAGATTTCTTTAATGGGTTTCTTGGGCTTCTTACATCCTTCTCTGGCATGATTGGACCGATAGCAGCTGGATACACAATTTCACGTATGGAAAAATGGAGTGGCTATACAGTCATATTCTTTCTTTCGTTACTGTTATTTGCAATTGCTGTCATTTTAAGCTTTTTTGTATCTAAGAGAGAATGTGAAGGACGGTATGAAATTGTACAAGTATTGAAAGAGCGGCAGATTGATAAAAATTGGGGAAGAATTACACGTGCTCATTTTTTCCAAGGGCTGAGAGAGGGAACGTTTATTTTTGTGATTTCCGTGTACGTGTATTTAGCAACTGATAGCGAGCTCGCATTAGGGAAGTATAGCTTAGTAAATTCAGCTGTATCATTTGTGTGTTACTATTTAGTTACTCGTATGTTAAAGAAAGAATGGCGAAAAAAAGCAATTTTGCTTGGAGGCATTATTTTATATGCTGTCGTATTTTTAGTTATATTCAATGTTACATACGCAAAATTACTTATTTATGCAGCGTGTATTGCGATTGCATACCCTATTTTGCTCGTTCCGTACGGGTCCATGACATATGATGTAATTGGCAGAGCGAAAAATGCGAGAGAGTGGCGTGTAGAGTATGTAGTTGTCCGGGAATTATGGTTAAATGCAGGAAGAATTTGCTCGATTTTAAGTTTTTTATGTGCTGTACTATTCTTTCCGCCTGAAAAAAGTTTACCTTACTTATTATGTATTTTAGGTGCAGGACATTTTCTTATCTATTTTGCAGTTAAAAATGTCAAATATGATGAGGGAAATGCGAGTAAAACAAGTGTTGTAACGCAAGCGACTGCGCAGAACCAAACAGAACCAGAAGGTTAACTTCTCGTTTGTTTTATGCTAGAATAGAAAAAGATGTAAGACAGCAGTGAGGACACCTGTATGAAGGTGTCCCTTTCACATTACATAGCTGTTGGTAGAGGGGGTTTGTATGAGCAAGAAGCAGAAACAACAAAAGAAAAAGACTCACGTTCCTTTTCGGTTAAACGTGCTGTTTTTCTGCGTGTTTTTAATGTTCTCCGCGGTTATTGTAAGGCTTGGATATGTACAAATTGTTCGCGGTGAGGAATATAAGAATGAAGTGGAGAGGAAAGAGAACTCGACGATAAGTAATCCTGTACCACGTGGGAAAATATTTGACCGTTATGGGCGAGCTGTAGTAGATAATGCAGCTGTACGTACGATTACATTTACAAAAATGAAAGGATCAACTGCAGAGGCTCGCTTAGAAACAGCGAAAAAGCTAGCAGATTTGATTGAAGTACCGACAGATAAATTAACAGATCGCGATAAAAAAGATTATTGGCTTGCTATTCATAAAGAGGAAGCGAAAGAAAAAATTACGAATAAAGATCGTCAAGAGTTAAAAGATAAAAAAATTGACGATAAAGAATTAGATGAGCGTCAACGAAATCGCGTGACAGAAGAAGAAGTGAATCAATTATCCGCAAAAGATTTAGAAGTACTAGCGATTAAAAGCAAAATGGACGGCGGATATGCGATGACGCCACAAGTCATTAAAAAAGATGCTACAGAAGAAGAATATGCGATTATTAGTGAAAGCCTAGCAGCATTACCAGGTGTAGATACGAATGTTGATTGGGATCGAAAGTATATTTATGATGATTTATTCCGAAGTGTACTTGGCGGGGTGTCAACGTCTGATGAAGGTTTACCGAGAGAAAGACTAGATTACTATCTTGTTCGTGATTATAACCGAAATGACCGTGTAGGGAAAAGTTATCTTGAGCAGCAATATGAAGATAGTTTGCACGGTAATAAAGCGGAAGTGAGAAATATTACAGATAAAAACGGTAATATTTTAGAAACGATTAATGTATCAAAAGGGCAGAGTGGTAACAATCTGAATTTAACAATTGATATGGAATTACAAAAGCGTGTAGAAGAAATTATCACTAAAAATTTATTGAGATATAAAGGGGGACAACCTCTTTTAGATCGTGCATTCGTTGTAATGATGAACCCAAAAAATGGTGAAGTTTTATCTATGGCAGGGAAACAGTTAGTGAATGAAAATGGCGAAACGAAAGTACAAGATTTCGCATTAGGAACGATGACAAGCTCTTATCCGATGGGATCAACTGTAAAAGGTGCGACAGTACTTACAGGCTATCAAACAGGTGCGATTCAACCAGGTTCAGTTCAACTCGATGAACCAATCGTATTGAAAGGAACGCCGAAAAAATCTTCTTGGAAGACGATGGGATATATTAATGATCTGACAGCATTAAAAATGTCTTCTAACGTTTATATGTTTAAAACGGCGATGAATCTCGCAGGTGTTCAATATGTGAGAGGTGGTACGTTAGATATACCACAAAAAGCATTTGATACGATGCGTTATTATTTCGGACAGTTTGGACTTGGTGTGAAAACAGGTATTGATTTACCGAATGAATCAGCGGGCCAAACAGGTAAAGGAATTCAGCCAGGTTTCTTATTAGATTTATCAATTGGACAGTATGATACGTATACACCACTTCAATTAGCGCAATATGTTTCAACAATTGCAAATGGTGGTTACCGTATGCAGCCGCAAGTTGTGAAAGAAATTCGTCAACCGGCAGTGAAACAAGATGAGGTTGGAAAAGTGGTTCATTCAATGGAACCGAAAGTGCTAAATCGTATTGATATGCCTGAATCACAAATTAAACGTGTTCAGGAAGGATTTAGACAAGTATTTAATGAGTCTGGTGGTACAGCTGCGAAATACTTTACAGGCGCATCATATAAAGCTGCTGGTAAGACAGGTACAGCTCAAACTGTGTATGGCGGAGATAAAGAGATTGGTAGAAAAGCAAATGGTGAGCGTAAGGAAACATATAACTTAACATTAGTAGGTTATGCGCCACTTGAAGATCCTGAAGTAGCATTTTCTGTTGTTGTACCTTGGGTAGATGATAAATCAGGTATTAACGGATATATTAGCCGTGACATTATGGATGCGTACTTTGATTTGAAAAAAATAGAAAATGGTGAAGCTACAAAAGAGGAAATAGATAATAAAAAGAAAAATAAAGAGCAAGATGATGAATAAAAAGTTTTAAAAAAAGCACACTATCTGAAAAGATAGTGTGCTTTTTTTTATGGTTCATGCATACGTTTTAATAAGGTGGACAAGCATATTATATCGAAAAAAATGAGAGATCTCACAAATGATACTTACGCAAACCTCTGGAGGATAACAATTTTATGAGCTAATTATTTGTGAAGATGAACGGTGGATACGGATTCAAGTTTTACCTTATGTTGATTCCTGTGGAACTTTACAAAACTTTTACAAACAATTAAAACCGAATTAATAGTTTAGCAGTATTCTTATATCTGTAATCCTGTTATTTCCGGTTACTTCTAGGAGGAAGAACACGTGAAATGGATAAGTGCATCGATTAAAGTTTTCATACTGTCGACATGTTTCCTTTATGTTGGCACGTCTACTGCATTTGCTGTGAATGAAATGGGAGAAGTGAGAGTTGATGGATCCTCAACAGTTTTTCCTATTATAGAAGCAGTAGCGGAGGAATATACAAAGGTGCATCCAAACGTGAAAATCTCCATTAGTGTTTCTGGAACAGGAGGAGGATTTAATCGTTTCAGTAAAGGAGAAGTAGATATAAATAATGCTTCGAGAGCAATGAAACAAGTGGAAGAAAATGAAATGAAGAAAAACTCCATTCAGTTTACACCGTTTGAAGTCGCTTACGATGGTCTTACGATCGTTGTGAATCGCCAAAATACTTGGGTAGACAATATGACGGTAGACGAGTTACGTCTATTATGGAGTGAAGATGAAAGTGAAAAGCGATGGTCACAAATTCATTCATCATGGCCACGTGAACAGGTGAAGTTTTATGCGCCAGGTGTAGACTCTGGTACGTATGATTATTTTCAAAATGTCATCTTACAAAATAGTCGCATTGTAAAAAAAGTCTCTTTGTCTGAAGATGATCAAGTTATTATGCAAGGGGTAATGAATGATAAAAATGCCATTGCTTTTGTAGGATATGCTTATTATATGGCCAATCGAGATAAGGTGAGAGCAATAAAAGTGAATGGTGTACTTCCGACGAAAGATACCATTCAATCAGGTAAGTATAAGCCATTATCTAGGTCGCTATTTGCTTATGTAAATGATGCATCTATCCGAAATAAAATGAATGTAGCAAACTATATTGAGTTTATGATTCAGCATGTAGGTAATCTTGCTGAAGAGGTTGGATATGTAAAATTACCAAAAGAAAAATACAATGAACAGCTGCGGATGTTAACAGAAATAAAAAGGTAATGTCAGGGTGGAAAGGGGTTTTCATCTTTGGCTCATAATGACAAAAGTCAAATTACATTTTCTGTGCAACATTTGATTGAAAGAAATACAAAACAAAGAAAAAAAACGCAGCGAATCAATCGAATCGTTCCATTATTACTAAAAATAATTGCTAGCGTGTCTATTGTAACGACACTTGGAATTATTTTTACATTGGCAAATGAAACATTGATGTTTTTTCAAAAAACACCATTACTCTCCTTTTTGATGGGAAAAGAATGGTTACCTTTTTTTGAAGATCCTAAATTCGGTATATTACCACTTATATGTGGAACGTTCCTTGTAACAGCAATTGCCATGCTCGTAGCAATTCCTATCGGTTTAGCGTGTGCCGTATTTTTAAACGAATATGCTTCGAACGGTGCAAGGAAAGTATTAAAACCGATGTTAGAACTATTAGCAGGTATTCCGACAATTGTATATGGTTTTTTTGCATTAACAGTTGTCACACCGCTTTTACAACGGATTATACCAGATCTACAGTTTTTCAATGCAATTAGTCCAGGTATTGTTATTGGCTTTATGATGATACCTACAATTGCGTCTCTATCTGAAGACGCGATGAGAGCCGTCGCGAAAGGAACGAAAGAAGCTTCGTTAGCACTTGGAGCAACTCGGTTTGAGATGGTCAAACAAGTCGTATTTCCTTCGGCTTTTACAGGGATTATGGCAGCGATCATATTAGCTGCTTCCAGAGCAATTGGTGAAACGATGATCGTTGTCATTGCAGCGGGATCAACACCGAATATATCGCTCGATCCGACACACTCTATTCAAACGCTAACAGCTTATATTGTGCAAGTGAGTTTAGGTGATGCTCCGCATGGAACAATTACTTATTACAGCATGTATGCTGTAGGAGCAACGTTATTCTTGTTTACTCTTATGATGAACATCATCTCGCAGTCTATTATGCGCCGCTTTAGGAGGGTGACATAATATGCGAATGTTGAATCATAAAAAAATACAAGAGAATATGGCATCACGCTTTTTAAAAGACAGAGTTTACAAATTGTTATTTTATATAGCAATTTTATTTTCAATAGTAATACTGCTTATTTTGCTTTTTCAAATTTTTGAAAAAGGTATAAGTTACCTTTCGTTAGATTTCTTTATAAACTTTGCTTCGCGTAATCCGAAAGAAGCTGGGATTGCTGCAGCTTTGTCAGGAACAATATTATTTATGAGTATTGTTATACCAGTCTCCTTTATATTTGGAGTCGGGACTGCACTTTATTTAGAGCAATATGCGAAGGAATCTATATTTAAAAAGGTAATAGAAATTAATAATCAAACGTTAGCAGGAGTACCTTCCGTTGTATTTGGATTACTCGGCTTAACAATTTTTGTATATGCTCTTCATTTAGGTGAGAGTATCATTGCGGCGGCACTGACGATGAGTTTACTCGTTTTACCGACAGTTGTTGTAGCGAGTCAAGAAGCGATACGATCTGTACCAAGTTCATTATTAGAAGCTTCTTACGGATTAGGTGCTACGAAGTGGCAAACGATGTATCAAATTGTATTGCCATATGCTTTCCCAGGAATTATAACGGGTTGTACGTTAGCGATATCAAGAGCGATTGGAGAAGCGGCACCGTTATTAGTTATCGGGGCACTTGCATTTGCAAATTATGTTCCATTTAGTATGTTTGATAGATTTACAGTTTTACCAATTCAAATTTTTAATTGGATGAGTAGGCCGCAAGAAGAATTTCAGTATGTAGCAGCTGCTGGGATGATTGTTTTGTTAGGTTTGTTGCTCTTTATCAATATCATTGTCTTATGGTTACGAAATCGAAAATAAGTTGGAAATGGATGAAAGGGGAATTCAAATGGTAGCAACAGTAGTAAATGTACAGGTGAAAAACGAGGAGAAAATCGAAACTGCGCCAAAGAAAGTAGTATTCGATACGAAAAACTTAAATTTATGGTACGGAGAAGACCATGCTTTAAAAGATATTAACTTAAGCATTCATGAGAATGAAGTTACAGCAATTATCGGGCCAAGTGGTTGTGGTAAATCAACGTACTTAAAAACATTAAATCGTATGGTAGAGTTAGTACCAATCGTGCGAACTACAGGTGTAATTGAATATAGAGAGCGCAATATATTTGATAAATCATACCCGGTTGAAGAATTAAGAACTCATGTGGGAATGGTGTTCCAAAAGCCAAATCCATTTCCAAAATCTATTTATGAAAATGTAGCATATGGCCCGAAAATTCATGGTATTCGTGATAAGAAAACATTGGATGAAATTGTTGAAAAAAGTTTACGTGGAGCAGCGATTTGGGATGAGTTAAAAGATCGTTTGCATGATAATGCATACGGTTTATCTGGTGGACAGCAACAGCGTCTATGTATCGCACGTTGTTTAGCGATTGAACCAGACGTTATTTTAATGGATGAGCCAACATCGGCACTAGATCCAATTTCAACGTTAAAAGTAGAAGAATTAATTCAAGAGTTAAAGAAAGACTTTAGTATCGTTATCGTAACGCATAATATGCAACAAGCAGCACGTATTTCAGATAAAACTGCTTTCTTCTTAAGTGGCGAAGTTGTGGAATATACAGATACAAATAAATTATTTACGACACCTTCAGATAAGCGTACAGAAGATTATATTACAGGCCGATTCGGTTGATATCGTTGCAAGGATAAGAGTAAATACCCTCTTAACAGAGGGTATTTCTTATTTTTATCTCATTTAATTAGAGAAGTAATACTTCTCCTATCGTAACGCTTATTACAGTAGGCTAGGTAGGAGATTTATATATAATGGCACATAATATTGAGGGGGAAGAAACAATGGTAAGAGAACAGTTTCAATGTGATTTAAAAACGTTACAGCAAAAGGTGATTGAGCTTGGAGAGCTAGCAAGAGAAGCTTTATTGCTTGCTATGGAAGGTCTTCATAAAAGGGATGTAGAGAAAGCGTTAGAGGTAATAGATGGTGATTATCGTATGGATAATTTAGAAGAGGAAATAAATGATCTTGCGCTTATGCTTATTACGAAGCAGCAACCTGTAGCAAGTGATCTAAGAAGAATTTTCATTTCAATTAAAACAGCGACAGATTTAGAGCGTATTGCAGATCATGCTGTTAATATTGCGAAATCAACAATTCGTCTTGGGGAAAAAGAGGTGGTTGTTAGTTTGCACAATCTTGATGAAATGTTTGCAATTGCAAATAAGATGTTACAGTTAGCGTTGGAAGCATACGAGCAAGAAAATTTAACTTTTGCGAAACAAATTGCCGAAATGGATGATTCAGTTGATGAAATATATGGGAAAGCGATTCGTGAATTTATATCTTCAGTTCCAGAACAACCAGAAGCAATTACACAAATTACACAATTATCCTTTGTGGCGAGATATATCGAGCGTGTAGCAGATCATATTACAAATATTGCTGAAAATGTTTTTTATTTAGTAAAAGGAAAGCATTACTTATTAAATGAATGAAGAAAAAAAGCAGGTGAAACATCACCTGCTTTTTTTAGTCAAAACATGACAAAAAAAGCTCGTTGTTTCCTTTAGTTTATGATGATAAGATGTATCATAATGTAATGGAAAAAATAGGACATACATGCTATTCATTTTAATAAGTAATATTTTAGCGAGTTGATAGTAAGCGCTTTCTTTCCGGGGTATTTAAAAGGTACATGTATTTAGGGAGTTTTACTGCCTGTAAAAGCCTGAGTGGTCAGGGTTAATGATCAGAGGGAGATGCAGCAAAATCCCTACTAATTAAAGTTTCATTTTATACTGCTAGTTAATGCGGGGTAGATAATATACATATCGTATATGGAGTCACTGAACATTATATAAGTGGAGGCTGAAGTATATGAAGGGGGTTATTTTAGCTGGAGGAAAAGGACGACGCCTTAGACCATTAACATGTAATACTCCAAAGCCAATGTTACCATTATTAGAAAAGCCAGTTTTGGAATACAATATTGAATTATTGCGTCAGCATGGTATTCGTGAAATTGCAATTACTGTTCAGTATATGAGTACAGCTATTAAGCAATATTTTGGTGACGGTAGCAAGTGGGGCGTTAACTTGTACTACTTTGAAGACTCTCCACCGCTTGGAACCGCAGGGAGTATTAAACAAGCGGAAACATTTTTAGATGAAACGTTTGTTGTAATAAGCGGGGATGCGTTAACTGATTTTCAATTATCAGAAGGAATTACGTTTCATGAACAAAAGAAAAGAATGGTAACTA
The DNA here is from genome assembly GCF_022663605.1 of Bacillus cereus group sp. BfR-BA-01379. Taxonomy (NCBI): domain Bacteria; kingdom Bacillati; phylum Bacillota; class Bacilli; order Caryophanales; family Bacillaceae; genus Bacillus; species Bacillus cereus group sp. BfR-BA-01379. The sequence continues at coordinate 42,184 of NZ_JAKUFT010000029.1, read as the reverse complement.
TGTTTGTAAAGGAAGTAGAAAATCCACTTTCATTCGGTTTAGTTGTAATGAACAAAGAACAAGAGGTTACACGATATATAGAAAAACCGAGCTGGAATGAAGTAGTCTCTAACATTGTGAACACCGGTATATATATTATGGAGCCAGAAATTTTTTCTTACATACCGCCCCAAGAATTTTTTGATTTCAGTCAAAATGTGTTTCCATTATTGGCAAATAAGAAAGCGTTATTTGCATATTTGTCAGAAGGCTATTGGTTAGATATCGGTACATTTGATCAATATCGACAAGCACAATTTGATTTGTTAACGAAAAAATTGCAAGTACCTATTCCTTATACGGAAGTATTGCCGATGGTATGGATGGGGGAAGGTGTGGCGATTGGAAAAGGAACGAAAATTCACGGCCCTTCTTTTATTGGAGAAGGAGCGAAGATTGGTGCTGGAGCTGTAATTGAGCCGTACTCTATTATCGGGAAAAATAGTATTGTTTCAAGTTATTCTCATCTTCAAAAAAGTATTGTTTTTGCAAATGCGCACATTGGGCAGTATTGCGAGCTATTAGAAACGACAATAGGAGAGCATACAATGGTGGAAGATGACGTTACACTGTTTCAAAAAAGTATTGTAGCGGATCATTGTCATATAGGGAAAAGTACGGTAATTAAGCAAAAGGGAAAACTATGGCCATATAAGGCGATTGACAGCTATTCGGTAGTAGGATCGGCTGGTGTTCAAGAAAGTGAAAAGAGTGCAGGGTGGTTGCAAAAAAGCCGCATTGTAGGAAGAGGTAATGTTGAGATCACTCCTCAATTTATTGTGAAGGTTGCGATGGCGTATGGATCTCTTTTTGCTAAAGGAGAAAGTATATTAATCGGGAGTCAAGAATATATAGAAACGACTTCTTATAAAAATCTCTTTCTTCATGCGATTCATGGTATCGGGGTTCATACGATGGAATGTAAAGAAATGAACGAGTCGCTTTTTCAGTATAGCATTCAGGATTTGCAATGTGCAGGTGGGGTTTTCATTCAAGTGGAAAATGAAAAAGAGGTTGTAATAAAGTTGTATGGTAAGGATGGGGTACAATTAACGTATAAGCAGCAAAAAGCGATAGAACAAGTATATATGTCTGAGTCGTTTTATTACGTGTGTGAGAAGGAAATGGGACGGAATAAGCTAGTCCACGTTTCTTTACATGATTATATAGAGGCTGTATTAGAACGCATTGATATTGAAAAAATTCAAAAACAGAAGTTTCACCTTCTTATTAATAAAAGAAATGATATGTTACAACATTTACTTATGCTCTTTTTGCAAAGGCTCGGATGTACAGTTACATGGATTTATGCAGGTGAACAAAAGGATCATGTGAAAGCCTTGATGAAATCAAGTAAAGCAAATATGGCACTTATGTTTTCGGAGCAAGGAAATTATTTCGAGTTATATGATAATCATGGTGATATTTACCGAGGTACAGATTTTGAAGAGGTAGATATTCCGGATTTATTACTTGAATCGACAGGAAATATTTACCCAATGTCTTTGAAATTAGGAGAATGTTACCTTCTATTTTATACGCAGGATGAAAAGAAGTCGTTTCAAGCGAGATGGAAGAGAGATATTTTATATCGAATAGGAAAATTATTTGAGCTAATAGCATTGCAGGGAAAAAACTTTCTCAGCATAGTAGAGCAATCGCCTCCGCTTTATTTACTGTGTGATGAAGTTGTATGTTCATGGAATGAAAAAGGGAAAGTAATGAGGAAATTATTAGCTGATATGGAAAGAAAAGAAGAAGGTATATTTGAAGGGATACAATTCAAATATACCGAAAAAGAGTGGTCTTATATCGTTTCCGACACAAAACAACCGAAATTTCTAGTGTATTCGCATGCTAGAAACCCAGTGATAGCAAGGGAAAACATGAAAAATCTTATAGAAAAAATTAGACAATATCAAAAGGTGTAGAATTTTTATTTTAAAAGTGGTATTATAGTATAGTCTGATTTAAGTTATTAGTACTGGAGGGAAATAAGAATGCGTGTGAATATTACTCTAGCATGTACAGAATGCGGAGATCGTAACTATATCTCAAAGAAAAACAAACGTAACAACGCTGAGCGTATCGAGCTTAAAAAGTATTGCAAGCGTGACAAGAAGTCTACGTTACACCGTGAAACAAAGTAAGCAGTAGGAATATTTTCCTACTGTTTCTTTTTTTTATTCGATTCCTCTGTTAAAAGTGATACACTATCATCGTAGAGAAAAGTATCACTGTGAGGGGGGAAATGTGTGAGAGAAGAGAAACTACGTTTACGTAAACAAATAATAGAGCACATGAATTCTTTATCAGAAGAACGGTATACAACTTTATCAGAGCAAATTGCATTTTTGTTGTATGCGCAAAAAGAGTGGGCTGAAGCTAAAACAATCGGAATCACTCTCTCAATGGAAAATGAAGTGAATACATATCCTATTATCGAAAAAGCTTGGGAAGAGGGAAAGAAAGTTGTTGTCCCGAAGTGTAATAAAGGAACACGATCAATGTCCTTCCGACAAATTAGTAATTTTGATCAATTAGAAACAGTGTATATGAATTTACGTGAACCAATTCCAGCGCTTACGGAAGAAGTGGATGCAGATGAAATTGATCTTCAAATCGTGCCAGGCGTAGCTTATACAGGCCGAGGAGAACGGATTGGATATGGCGGTGGCTATTATGATCGTTATCTCGTGCATTATAAAGGGAAAACGCTATCATTAGCTTATAGTTTTCAAATGGTAGAACATATTCCGGTCGAGCCGTTTGATAAAAATATAGAAAAAATTATTACAGAAAAAGGAACAATGGTTAAAAATGGGCTTGTATAGACAAATAAAAATTGACGAGACTTTTTCTTCTTGATTATAATAAAATATGTGAACGTTTTCTTATTATAATTTTTATAGTAAGTGAGCATAGAGGGTGATAAAATGGTATCTATTTATGATATTCAGCAATTGCTAAAGAAATTTGGTACGATTATTTATACGGGTGATCGAATTGCAGATTTACAATTAATGCAAGATGAATTGCGTGAATTAAATCAATCACAGCTAATCGATCCACAAGACTATCAAACAGCTTTATTTTTATTGAAGCAAGAAATTCAAAAAGAGCTAAATAAGAATTAGATAAAGGTAGGTAAGCAACATGGAAGAGAAATGGTTAGTTGGTGTTGACCTTGGTGGTACAACTATTAAATTAGCATTTATTAATGTGTACGGTGAAATTTTACATAAGTGGGAAATCCCTACGAATACAAATGAGCAAGGAAAACATATTACGCTTGATGTAGCGAAAGCTATTGATAAAAAGTTAGAAGAATTAGGTGAATTAAAGAGTAAGTTAATCGGTATTGGTATGGGAGCTCCTGGTCCTGTACACGTGGCATCTGGAATGATTTACGAAGCGGTTAACTTAGGATGGAAAAACTATCCATTAAGAGATTTATTAGAAGTAGAAACAGGATTACCTGTTGTTATTGATAATGATGCAAACTTAGCAGCGCTTGGTGAAATGTGGAAAGGTGCCGGTGAAGGAGCAAAAGATTTAATCTGTATGACACTTGGCACTGGTGTTGGCGGCGGTGTAATTGCCAATGGTGAGATTGTACACGGCGTAAGTGGAGCTGCTGGTGAGATTGGACACATTACAGTCGTTACAGAGAATGCTTTCCCATGTAATTGCGGGAAGTCTGGTTGCCTAGAAACAGTTGCATCTGCAACAGGTATTGTGCGTGTTGCTATGCAAAAAATACAAGAGACTGATAAAGAGAGTATGCTACGTTCTATGTTAGCAGAAGAAGGGCGCATTACATCAAAAGATGTGTTTGAAGCACTTGGACAAGGTGACGAGCTAGCAGGCGAAGTAGTAGAAAAAGTAGCTTCTTATTTAGGATTAGCTGTAGCGAACCTTGCTAGTACGTTGAACCCAGAGAAAATTGTTATTGGCGGCGGTGTGTCTAAAGCTGGAGATGCACTATTAGAGCCAATTCAACGTTATTTCGAGCAATATGCTTTTTCACGTGCTGTAAAGAGCACGAAGTTAGCGATTGCAATACTTGGTAATGATGCAGGTGTTATCGGAGGAGCTTGGCTTGTAAAAAAGCACAAATACGAAGCGAAGATGGTATAAGTTGTGAAATATGAAAAGAGGAAGGGGAAACCCTTCCTCTTTTTGTGTGAAATCTTGATGAAGAATAACATGTTAATGAATTAAGCTGCTGGTGGGTACCCGTTATATAGAACAGTCATGATCGTAAACCATCCGAAAACGAGTACAGTTGCAATTGCAAAGCCGCCTGCGAAAAAGTTCTTTTCACGAAGTGTTCTAAGCGTAGCAAATACAGCTAACAGAGTGACTAGCGCAAAAATAATAACAAGGCCCATACAATATCCTCCTCTGTCTACCCATTCCTCAATATGAGTTTTTGGAATATTTACTCTTTTATATTGTACATGTTTTAAAAATGATTGTCGAGATAGCATCCTTTCTTTTCCTAAGAGAAAAAAATGTTGTATCATTGAAAGTAAGTTTTATAATTGGAGGAGATTTTCATATGAAATGGATACAAATGCCGTTAGGCCCATTACAAACGAATGCTTATATTTTAACGAATGATCAAAATGAGTGTATTATCTTTGATCCTGGCCACGAAGGAGAGAAGCTCGTTACATATTTACAAGAAGAAAAATTAAAGCCACTGGCTGTTTTATTAACACATGCTCACTTCGATCATATTGGCGCTGTTGATGCGGTAAGAGACGCTTTTCATATTCCTGTGTACGTACATAAAGAAGAAGCAGATTGGTTAGGCGATGCAGCTGTAAATGGCTCTCAAATTTTTATGATGAATCGCAGCATTACAGCAAAACCAGCAGATCGTATTATTGATGCAGAAGGTGCATTAGCAATTGGTTCATTTAATTTTGAGGTTTTTGAGACGCCAGGACATTCTCCGGGCAGTATTTCTTATTATTGTAAAGAGGCGAATGCTGTATTTTCTGGAGATGTATTGTTCCAAATGAGTATCGGAAGAACAGATTTACCTGGTGGAAGTTTTGCTGAATTGATTGGAAGTATTGAAGAAAAATTATTTGTATTACCAGATGAAACAGCGGTGCTATGTGGACATGGTCCAGAAACAAGCATTGGTTTTGAAAAAGAAAATAATCCATTTTTACAGTAAGGAGTCATTATGGGGATGGAGCTCATTTTAAAAGAATGGATGGGGAAAGAGAAGGATTATTCAATTTCGTATAGTACGTATATGAGCCTTGTATTGTATACAGAGGGGCATGGCTATTATATGAAAGAACGTGAAAAAATTGGAAGGCAAGGGGATTTTTTTACAAGTAGCAATGTATCCTCTGTTTTTGCAAAAACCTTTGCTAAGTTTTTTATTCGTCTTGTTGAAAGTGGTGAAGTTGCTCCGAATATTTGTGAGATTGGTGGGGGAACAGGAAGGTTTGCCTATGATGTTTTACAAGAGTGGAAGCAAGTCTCTCCAGAAACCTTTATTGATTTAAACTATTCAATGATTGAAATGAGTCCTTTTCATAGAAATTTACAGCAGAAAAATCTTTGTTCGTTTTCAAATGTTTCGTATTATACGTCGCATAGTGAAATGGGAGAATCGTTCGATGGGATTCTTTTTTCGAATGAGTTATTTGATGCATTTCCTGTTGAAGTAATTGAGAAGAGAAATGGAATGTTGTATGAGGTACGTGTTACGTACACGGAGGAAGGGAAACTTGCAGAAGTAAGGAGGCCGTTACATAAAAGCATCGGTCGATACTTATTGAAATATAATATTCATCTTGCAGAAGGGCAGCGTTTTGAAGTGCCAATTGCGATGGAAGAATATATAAAAGACATTGCGAAATGGTTTCAAAAAGGTATATGTATTACAGTTGATTATGGATATACAAAAGAAGAATGGATGCATCCTGCACATCAAGAAGGAAGTTTACGAGGATATTACGAGCATAAGCTAATCCGTAATCCTTTAGCACATCCAGGTGAAATGGATCTTACTGCTCATATTCATTGGGATGAACTGAAAGAGATGTTTAGCTTGCAAGGCATGGATACAGTATGGCATAAGAAGCAGTCTGAATTCTTGTTAGCAGCAGGAATACTAGATCAGCTTACAGGTCACCAAGATAGAAATCCTTTTTCTGAAATTCAAAAACAAAATCGTGCAGTTCGTTCTATGATTTTGAGCGGAGGATTAGGGAGTGCATTTGATGTTGTGATACATACGAAACATATGCAACAGTTACACTTGGATCGGTATTTGAAAATATAAAAAAACAAGACACAGCATATTTCTGTGTCTTGTTTTTTAATACGACTTATGTAGCATCATATATTTCCTCTCATGATATATATTTATATTAAAGATATGAGATAAAAAATATAGAATACGTCCTTTTTCTCTGTTTATGAGTCCCTAACCCAATAATACGCGAACGAGTTGAATAATTGTCTCGTTTTCTACTTTGTAATAAATTTCCAATCCTTTTCTTTCACTTGAAACGATTTTAGCACTTTTTAACTTTGCTAAATGCTGTGAAATTGTAGATTGTGGCATGTTTAAGCCAGTGTACATTGTAGAAACGTTGCTTGGACCACGTTCAATTAATCCTTTTACAATACATAAGCGAACAGGATGAGCAAGTACTTTCAATAATTCTGCATTGCTTTCATATAGTTCTATTTCTTTTTGAAAGGTTTCTAACATGTTCTTTTCCACCTCCGTGTGAGCTGTTATACCATACTATACATACCAAAAAATTAAAGAAAAGAAAACAGTTGTTGCAGAAAAAAATTCCTAAAGTAAAGAAATTGTAAGAAAAGAGACCCTGATGTAAATAAAGTAGATAAATTAGCACGGTTTTGTAAAATGACATTTTTGGGTGAAAATTTCGATGCGTTTTAAAAATTGAAAGATATAGATATATTTGTAACACAATTTTATCATGATTTTCTTATTCTTTCAAATGAATGTACGAAATTTTTAAAATAATATGACAAAGGAATTATAATGTTATATATAGAATATAAAACAGGTTATAAGAAAAGAAGCTGAATGTAGTCAGCTTCTTTATGGTGAAAACGAAATGTTTGAATATAGCTGATAAATCTTAGAATTACCAAGACATTAGTTATATATTCTAGCGTTTACTTTGTATCAATTTTAAAAATCTGTGATTCCATATATTTTCATAAAAATCAATTGTATCTTTTGCAGACATAAATGGATTATTTAACGTAGAGGTTGCTTTCTGTACCATGAAGTTTTCGTATCCTAGTCCATGAGCGAATTTAATCGTAGCATCCATACAGTACTCTGTTTGGGCACCACAAAATTCAATACGATGTACAGATAATTGATCTAAAATCTCTTTTAAGTTTGTCTTATAAAATGAATTGGCATGTGTTTTTCTTACAAAAAAATCTTGTTCTTGAACATCTAGATCAGCATGAATAGCCCAAAGTTCTTTTTCGGGTACTAAATCATCATCACAATGTTGAACGAAAAGAATTGGTTTATTTGATTTTCTGTATGAAGAAATTCTGTTATTTACTTTTGTAAGTAAGTTTTGTAAATCAAATAAATGTTCTTCGCTATAACATACTCCATTTTGTAGATCGATAACGATTAAAACATCTGCACAAGTATCCATTATTTTTGCCCCTTTTTTTACTTCTTAATATATCAATTAATTTATTACTTGGAAATAGATGGTGCTCTTTCGTTTTTTATGAACTATATGAAAAGTAAAATATACGCAACAGCATAAAAAGAAGATATGATAACTTAATTTCATATCTTCTTTTCTCTCTATGCATTTACAGGTTCTTCTACATAAGAAAGGGCATTTTCAAAATCGGATATTAAATCGTCAACATTTTCAAGGCCGACGGATAATCGAAGTAATGAATTAGAAATCCCTCTTTCATCACGAGCTTCTTGCGATAGTGCTGCATGTGACATTTTAGCTGGGTAGGAAAGGATCGATTCGACAGCTCCTAAACTAACGGCAAAGACAGGTAATTTTACTTTTGATAAAAATTGGCGGAGTGCGTCTTCTGATTGTAAAGTGAAAGATAGGACAGCTCCGGCTGATGTAGCTTGAGATTGTTGAATGTCAAATCCAAGATGTGTTTGTAAACCAGGATAATAGACATTTTGAACTTTAGCGTGCTCTTGTAAATAGTATGCAATTTTATTGGCGTTAGCAGCTGAATGTTCAAGACGTACATGTAATGTTTTTAGGCCGCGAAGCACGAGAGAACAATCTTGAGGACCTAAAATAGCGCCGAATGCATTTTGTAAAAATCCAAGTTTTTGGGCGAGTTCGGCATCTTTTACAACCGCTAATCCGGCAGTAACATCACTATGACCGGCAATGAATTTTGTGGCACTATGAAGAACGACGTCGGCACCAAGATCAAGTGGTTTCTGGAATAGTGGTGTCAAAAATGTATTATCAACAAAAGTAAGGGCATTAATAGATTTTGCAAGTTGAGAAACAGCACGAATATCTGTCACTTTTAAAAGTGGATTAGAAGGTGTTTCCACATAAAAGAGTTTTGTGTTTGGCTTAATGTTCTGCTTTATTTCTTCTAGATTGGTCATATCAACAAATGTATGTGAAACACCGTAACGGGAGAGAACTTCAGTTATAATTCGATAAGTGCCTCCGTATACGTCTTCTGAAATGAGTACGTGATCACCTTGTGAAAGAAGGAGGAATGCAGTAGAAATCGCTGCAATTCCCGATGCGAAGGCAAATCCTTTTGTTCCGCCTTCTAATAATGCAATGATATCTTCAAGAGCTTCACGTGTTGGATTACCAGAGCGGCTATAGTCATATTTCCCGAACGTATCTACATCAAATTGGTGGAATGTTGATGTGTTATAGATGGGAACGTTAACAGCTCCTGTTTGCAAGTCATGCTTATATTGGTTGTGCAGTAAGAGTGTATCAATAGAATAACTCATATTCTTACACCTTCTTTTACAAGTTTAATGGCTTGCTTTAAGTCTTGAATCAAATCGTTACTATTTTCGATGCCAACGGAAAATCGAAGAAGACGATTGCATACACCGTTTGCTGTTCTGATTTCTTCAGGAATATCAGCGTGTGTTTGCGTTGCTGGATATGTCATTAAACTTTCAACACCACCAAGACTTTCAGCGAATGTAATTAAGGATAAAGATTGTAAGAATGGATTGATCCATGTTTCATCTTTCAGGCGAAATGAGATCATGCCGCCTCTTCCAGGATAAAATACATCTGTTACCCCGTCCTCATCATTTAAATAAGCGACAACTGTTTTTGCATTTTCTTCATGTTGTCTCATACGAAGCGCTAACGTTTTCATACCACGAATTAAAAGCCATGAGTCAAATGGGCTTAAGACTGCACCAGAGGCATTATGGTAATGAGCAATTTCCTCACAAAGTTCCTTTCCTTTTGCAACGACAAGTCCGCTTAGTACATCGTTATGCCCACCTAAATATTTCGTTGCACTATGAAGTACAATGTCAGCACCTTCTGTTAATGGTTGCTGTATATAAGGCGTGTAGAATGTGTTATCTACAATAAGGAGTAGTCCGTGTCTTTTCGCTACAGTTGCGACAGCGGCAATATCAGTAACTTGCATTAATGGATTAGTTGGAGTTTCTATGAAAATAGCCTTCGTTTCAGTTGTGATAGCTTTCTCAATTTGTTTAATAGATTGTGTATTTACGTATCTACATCGAACGTTCCACTTTTTTTCGTGCTCAGAAAATAATCGATAAGTGCCGCCGTATAAATCTTCAGACACAATAAGTTCGTCTCCAGAACGGAATAGCGAAAGGACGAGAAGAACAGCCGCCATTCCGGAGCTACAGGCATAACCTTGTTCGCCGTATTCTAAGTCTGCGATTGCCTGTTCTAAAAGACCGCGAGTTGGATTTCCAGTTCGTGAATAGTCAAAACCAGTCGATTTACCAATTCCTTCGTGACGATAAGCAGTTGAGAAATAAACAGGCGGATTAACAGTTCCTGTTGTAGTTTCGCTCCGGTTTCCGATTTGTGCTAGTTTTGTTTCAATAGTTGACATGTGAAAATTCCTCCTTTTTAAATTAACAATTAAGTGAATGTAAAGTGAAACTTTAATCAGTGAGGGATTCATCCCCCACTGATTATCAGCCTTCACCAATCGGGCTTTTACGGGCAGTCGATTCCCACTTAACTTCTTTGCTCCAGCTGAATCTTGAGTTGGGGATCTTACTGCCCTCAAATAGCGGGGTAAAATAAAAAAAGCCTTCTAAGAAGAAGGCTTTCGGTTTGAATAGAGTCTTCTTCTCATCTGTCAAATCTTTCACAATTTGCTGGAATTAGCACCTTATTAACAAATGTTAATGGTTGCTGAGGCGTCATAGGGCCAGTCCCTCTACCTCTCTAGATAAGAATGTTCGTATGAAATTTTATTATGTTTTTAACTTTACAACAAAAGATAATTGAATTGCAACTTTATTTTAAATAATTTTTATTTTTCCGCAAGTGTCATTGACTTTTGCATTTGTGCATGCTAAATTTATTAAAAAATTAACAAACATTGTTAAAAGGGGAACGCATTTCCTTTTAGCTACATAAATAAAATAATAAAGACAAACTCTTATTGAGAGCGGTGGAGGGAAAGGCCCTGTGAAACCCGGCAACCTTCAAACGAAATGTTTGAAACGGTGCTAATACCTGCAAAACGAATGTTTTGCATGATAAGAGGAGGAACGATTATGTCCCCCTCTTCAAAGTGAAGAGGGGGTTTTTATATTGATAGAAATGAGGGAGATTTGTGAAATTACTAGATTTATTATCAAAAGGAATTGTAATAGGTGATGGCGCGGTTGGGACATTATTACATTCACATGGCTTGCAAAGTAGTTTTGAAGAATTGAATATATCTGATCCAGATTTAATTATATCGATTCATAAGCAATATGTAGCTGCTGGGGCTGATGTAATTCAAACAAATACGTACGGAGCAAATGAAGCGAAATTACGTATGTATGGTTTAGAAAATCAAGTTACTGAAATTAATAGAGCGGCAGTAAAATTGGCGAAAGCATCTGTGACAGATCGAAATGCAATTTTAGGAACGATTGGCGGTATGAAACATATCGGAGCTGTTACAACGACTGATATGGAAAGAGAATTTATGCTACTTGAGCAGGCAAGTGCATTACTAGAAGAACAGGTTGATGGACTGCTATTAGAGACTTTCTATGATGAGTTTGAATTACTTCATGCTGTTCAGGTGTTACGAAAGCAAACGAACATTCCAATTGTAGCTCAATTAGCGTTACATGAGGCAGGTACGACTCAAAATGGAAATGATGTAAATGAAATATTAAAACAGCTTTTAGATTACGGTGCAAATGTGGTTGGATTGAACTGCCAACTAGGACCACTTCATATGACGGAAGCTTTTAAAATGATATCGATTCCGCAAAATGGATACTTGTCAGCATATCCGAATGCAGGTCTTCCAAATTATGTGGAGGGACGTTACGTATATGAGGGAAGTCCAGCTTATTTCGAAGCGATGACGCCGAAGTTTATTGAGCAAGGTATTCGTTTATTAGGTGGTTGTTGTGGCACGACTCCAGAACATATTGAAAGTATGAAACGTGCAATTGCAAATGCTACACCTGTAATAGAAAAGGATACGATTCAAAGACCGAAAGTAGTTCATACACAGGAGAAACGTTCGAAAGCCCATGTCACTTTAGCAGAGAAAGCAAAAAAACAAACGACAGTAGTAGTGGAATTAGATCCACCGAAAACGTTAGATACGCAGCGGTTTTTTGAAGGCGCAAGAGCATTGAAAAGAGCTGGAGCAGATGCTATTACTCTAGCAGATAATTCATTAGCATCGCCTCGCGTCTCGAATATGGCAATGGGGGCATTATTAACGAAGCACGATATTCCGGTATTGACGCATTTAACGTGTAGAGACCATAACGTCATCGGACTACAATCTCATTTATTAGGCTTGTCAGCGTTAGGCATGGAAGAAGTGCTAGCTTTAACTGGGGATCCAGCGCGCGTTGGTGATTTTCCAGGTGCTACTTCTGTATATGATTTGTCCTCTATTGAGCTCATTAAAATGATCAAAGAAATGAACGACGGGCGTTCCATTTTAGGGAAATCAATAGGTCCAGCAACAAGATTTTCAGTAGGAGGTGCGTTTAATCCGCATGTAAGACATTTAAAAGCAGCGGTTAAGCGAATGGAACGGAAAATAGATGCTGGAGCGGAATATTTCTTAACACAGCCAATTTACGATATTGCGTTAATTGAAGAAGTGTATGAAGCGACAAAGCATTTGGAACAACCTATTTTCATTGGGATTATGCCATTAATAAGTAAACGGAATGCAGATTTTCTTCATTTTGAGGTGCCAGGAATTACGCTACCTGAAGAAATAAGGGAGAGAATGGATGGACATGAAACGAAAGAGGCAGCAATTGAGGAAGGGATTCGCATTTCACAAGAATTGATCGATGCAGCGATGAAATATTTTAACGGCATTTATCTTATTACACCATTTCTAAAATATGAAATTACAGAACATCTTGTTAAATATGTGAGAGAAAAGCAAGAAGTGAAAGAAGGTATTAACTGATGAAATGTATAGAAGAAAAATTACAAAATAACATCTTAATATTAGATGGTGCAATGGGAACAATGATTCAGCAAGAGGACTTAACTGCGGAAGATTTCGGAGGAGAAGAGTACGAAGGTTGTAATGAATATTTAGTAGAAACAAGGCCTGATGTCATTTTAAAGATTCATAAAGCTTATATTGAAGCTGGAGCGGATATTATTGAAACAAATACATTTGGGGCGACAAATATTGTATTAAGTGATTATGAGTTGTCTCATTTAGACGAGGAACTAAATGAGAAAGCAGCGCGTTTAGCGAAGCAAGCGGTCAACGAAAGTGGGAAGGAAGTATATGTTGCGGGAGCAATGGGACCGACAACGAAAGCGATTAGTGTTACTGGTGGTGTGACGTTTGAAGAATTAATTGAAGCTTATACACGGCAGACGAGAGGCTTATTGAAGGGAGAAGTTGATGTATTACTCGTTGAGACGAGTCAAGATATGCGTAATGTGAAAGCTGCTTATATTGGAATTCAAGCAGCTTTTGACGAACTAAATAAAATTGTGCCTATCATGATTTCCGGAACGATTGAACCGATGGGAACAACTCTGGCTGGGCAAACAATTGAGGCTTTTTACTTATCAATAGAACATATGAAGCCATTATCTGTTGGATTAAACTGTGCGACTGGTCCGGAGTTTATGAGAGACCATATTCGTTCCCTATCCGATTTGTCGGAGTGTTACATTTCTTGTTATCCAAATGCGGGTCTTCCTGATGAAGATGGACATTATCATGAATCTCCATCTTCTCTCGCTGAAAAAGTGAAGCGATTTGCTGAAGAAGGATGGATTAATATTATCGGTGGTTGCTGTGGTACAACACCAGAACATATAAAAGCAATGAAAGCTGCGTTAGCTTCTCTTAATCCGCGTGAACACCACGAAAGAGCTGGACACGGGGTTAGTGGATTAGAGGCGCTTCAATATGATGACTCTATGAGACCGTTATTTGTTGGTGAAAGAACAAACGTTATTGGGTCACGTAAATTTAAACGATTAGTAGCAGAAGGGAAATTTGAAGAGGCTGCTGAAGTCGCAAGAGCGCAAGTGAAGAAAAATGCTCATATTATTGATATTTGTATGGCAGATCCTGATCGCGATGAAATAGAAGATATGGAAAACTTCTTGGCAGAAGTTACGAAAGTGTTAAAAGTACCGATTATGATCGACTCAACAGATGAAAATGTGATGGAGCGAGCTCTTACTTATATTCAAGGAAAAGCTGTTATTAATTCAATTAATTTAGAAGATGGAGAAGAACGATTTAAAAAAGTGACGCCGCTTCTTCAGAAATACGGTGCTGCTATTGTTGTAGGAACAATTGATGAAGATGGTATGGCGGTTAGTGCAGAACGAAAACTCGAAATTGCAAAAAGAAGTTATGAGTTATTGACGACGAAATATGGTATACGCTCGTCAGATATTATTTTTGATGCACTTGTATTTCCTGTAGGTACAGGAGATGAAGAATATATTGGCTCGGCGGCAGCGACGATAGAAGGAATTCGCCTTATTAAAGAAGCGTTACCAGAGTGTTTAACGATTTTAGGTGTAAGTAACATATCATTTGGTTTACCACCAGCTGGACGCGAAGTATTAAATTCCGTCTTTTTATATCATGCAACGAAAGCAGGATTAGATTATGCAATTGTGAATACGGAAAAATTAGAGCGGTATGCGTCAATTCCTGAGGAAGAAAAACGTCTTGCAGATGCATTGCTTTTTGAAACGACGCAAGAGACGTTAGAAAAATTTACAAACTTCTATCGCGTGGCAAAAAAGAAAGATGTCGTTATCCAAGAAGCATTAACTCTTGATGAAAGGCTAGCAAATTACATTGTAGAAGGTACGAAGCAAGGACTACAAGAAGATTTAAGTCTTGCACTTACAGAAGGAAGAAAGCCTTTGGATATTATTAATGGCCCACTTATGACAGGAATGGATGAGGTAGGACGATTATTTAATAATAATGAGCTTATCGTTGCTGAAGTATTGCAAAGTGCTGAAAGTATGAAAGCTGCGGTAAGCTATTTAGAGCCACATATGGAATCTAGCGATAGTGCGAAAAAAGGGAAAGTATTATTAGCAACTGTTAAAGGTGACGTACATGATATTGGGAAAAACCTCGTTGAAATTATTTTATCGAATAATGGATATGAGATTATTAATTTAGGAATCAATGTTCGCTCGGATCGAATTGTACAAGAAGTACAAGAAAAAAAGCCTGATATTATCGGTCTTTCTGGTTTATTAGTAAAATCAGCGCAACAAATGGTAACGACTGCTGAAGATTTAAAAGCAGCAAATATTGATGTTCCAATCGTTGTAGGCGGGGCAGCGTTAACGAGAAAGTTTACAGATAACCGAATTTCACCATCATATAAAGGACTTGTATGCTATGCGAGTGATGCGATGAATGGTCTTGATATTATTAATAAGCTTCAAAAGGAAGAAGAGCGCGAGAAGATGAAACAAGATAAAAAAGAGCGTCATCTCCATATCGTAGAAAAAGAGGAGAAGAAAGTAGAGATTCCAGCAGTAATTGAGCCATTACCGAAGGCTGAGGTTATAGTGCCTGATTCAACAAAGCGAATTGTATTACGTGATATTCCAGCCCTTCATCTCGCTCCATTTTTAAATAGACAGATGTTACTTGGACATCACCTTGGATTAAAAGGAAATGTGAAGAAGCTCTTGCGAGACGGAGATAAAAGGGCACACGAATTAAATGATTTAATAGACGAACTATTGCAGGAAGGACAATCTTGGTTAAAACCGAAAGCAGTGTATCAATTTTTCCCAGCGCAAAGCGACGGACAAAATATTGTAATATATGATCCAGAAGATCATACGCGTGTTATAGAGCGTTTCACATTCCCTAGACAAGGAAAAGCACCATATCGTACTTTAGGTGATTATTTACGCCCAGTTGGAGATGAGATGGACTATGTTGCTTTCCTATCTGTTACGGTTGGGGAAGGTGTTCGGGACATTGCTGAAGAGTGGAAGGTGAAGGGTGATTATTTACGCAGTCATGCCATTCAATCGTTAGCGCTTGAACTAGCAGAAGGACTTGCTGAAAAAACACATATGCTCATTCGTGATCGCTGGGGTATTCCAGATTCACCAGAACTGACGATGGAAGAACGTTTCCGTACGAAATATAGAGGTATACGCGTGTCCTTTGGTTATCCAGCATGTCCAGAACTTGCAGATCAAGAAAAGTTATTTCGCTTAATTCACCCAGAAGAAATAGGTATTTCATTAACAGAAGGATTTATGATGGAGCCAGAAGCATCTGTGACGGCTATGGTATTTTCTCACCCTGAGGCAAGATATTTTAGTGTATTATAGTGTAGAAGGGGGAGACGTATGAAGAAAATAGTCTTTACAGGTGGCGGTTCGGCAGGGCATGTAACACCTAATTTAGCCATCATTCCACATTTACAAGAACAGAATTGGGATATTTCTTATATCGGTTCTCATCAAGGAATTGAGAAAACGATTATAGAAAAGGAAGGCATTCCGTACTATAGTATTGCAAGCGGAAAGCTACGTCGTTATTTTGATTTGAAAAATATAAAAGATCCTTTTCTTGTAATGAAGGGTGTTATGGATGCGTATGTAAGGATCCGAAAACTAAAACCGGATGTGATTTTTTCAAAAGGTGGTTTCGTATCTGTACCAGTCGTAATTGGAGGATGGCTAAATAGAGTCCCTGTTTTATTACATGAATCTGATATGACGCCAGGACTAGCAAATAAAATTGCGCTCCGTTTTGCTTCGAAAATCTTTGTTACATTTGAAGAAGCTGCGAAACATTTACCGAAAGAAAAAGTAATTTATACAGGATCTCCTGTACGTGAAGAAGTGCTAAAGGGAAATCGTGAAAAAGGTTTAGCGTTTTTAGGTTTTTCACGTAAAAAGCCAGTTATTACAATCATGGGAGGAAGTTTGGGCGCAAAGAAAATTAATGAAACGGTTCGAGAGGCGTTACCAGAACTTCTGAAAAAATATCAAATCGTTCATCTTTGCGGAAAAGGTAATCTTGATGAAAGTTTACAAAATAAAGAAGGATATAGACAATTTGAATATATACATGGAGAGCTGCCAGGCATATTAGCGATAACAGACTTTGTTATTTCGCGTGCGGGCTCTAATGCCATTTTTGAGTTTTTAACATTGCAAAAGCCGATGGTTTTAATTCCGCTATCGAAATTTGCAAGTCGTGGAGATCAAATATTAAATGCAGAGTCTTTTGAAAGACAAGGATATGCTTCTGTATTGTACGAAGAAGATGTGACTGTAAAATCTCTTATAAAGCATGTCGAAGAATTAAATCAAAATAATGAGATGTATAAAACAGCATTGAAAAAATATAATGGAAAAGAAGCAATTCAAACAATTATTCAACATATTTCAGAGGCATGATGAAACAATCATGCCTCTTTTAATAGGATGAAAGATTCCAAGAAACAGTGTTTTTATGTTACAATAACAAATGGATTAGTAGGGGAATTCCAATTAATGAAGCGTGAAAATACGAATGGATTAGGAGTGACTGTGTTGGAGCTAAGTCTCTATGAAAATACTGCACTTATTATATGCTTTGTGTTGTACGTTGGTAGTGTTATTGTTTATATTTCAAGGAAATTTTCGCAAGAAAGAGAACTTGAAAAATCAGAAATAACAGCTGAACTAGAAATGTTAGCTGATGAAAGTTATAAAAAGAAAAAAATAAAAGAAGAGCATGAAGAATCCCATCATTTAAACGCAAATAAGTTTTAAAGATGGGGATTTTTTTTTGAAGTCGTTCTTTATTATGTGTATAGCAAGTAACGCTAAAAGGAGTTTCCCATACATAATGAAGGAGTGTATATAAATGAATTTTTATGTCGCCTCAGGATTCCAAAATAAACATCTTGTACGTTCTATAGCAAATGAACTGAAACATGCAGGATGGCACCATACATATGATTGGACAAGAAACGAAAGAGCAGTGAATCAAGATCAATTAAGAGAAATTGGTCAGGCAGAAAAGAATGCTATAAAAGAAGCGGATGTCTTTTTACTTATATTAGATGGCGGAAACGGGAGCCATACAGAGTTTGGAATGGCGATTGCGCTAGAGAAAAAGATATATGTATACCATGAAAGAAACCCGCTTCAAACAACGTTCTATCATTTGCCAGAAATAAATATTTTTGAAGGAGATGCAACTGAATTTGCATCTTATGTTATGGATCACGTGAAATAATAATAACTGTCTAAAAGGTTATAAAAGTGATCTTTTGGGTACAGTGATGATAAGAAACGTATATAAAGGAGTATATAATATGAAATTAGAAAATGGATGGGAAACGAGCTTTTTAGAAGTCGTACAAAATAGTGAATTTAAGAAAGATGCACTTCTTAGTCAATTGCTTTGTGAGGATAGTGAAGAAGTTGAGGAGCTTGTTGATGATTATGGTTATGAAGAAATTATTGACCGTGAACATGATGAGGAATTAGCTGATATTTTAGGAGAAGAACTTTTTAGTGAGATGGAACGATGTGTATTCTTATCTTCACAGCCAGAAGAAAAACTTATTTCATTCGTAAATGGATTAGGTTTTCACGTGTTAGATTGGATCGTTCTTCTTGAAACAGAATTTGGAATTGATAGTGCAAACTTTACGTCGGACGCCGTGAAAATGTTAGAAAAGCGTTTTAGACAGTTTCCATACATAGAAGATAAAACAATTTTTGATATGACATTTGGAGAAGCAATGGATGTATTACAATCCATTACAGGATTACAACTGAAGGAAAAGATGAACGTATAATGTAAAAAAAGAACGTGAGGCTATCACGTTCTTTTTTTTACATTATAATAATTTTATCATCTAGTTTTGTCTGTCCGCTAAGAAGTGCGTTTAAATATTCCACTTTTCTTATACAGGCCTGTATATGTCTTTCAACCTCTTGCAACTCTGCTTGGTGATGTGTTTCAATCGGATGAATTTGTACGTTGAATTTTTCAAATTGACTACTATATGTTATTTCTGCATAGCCGCTCATAATATCCATTTCGTTATGAAATAAAAATTGCTTCGTTTTGTCACAGAATGATACATTCTGAAAGCCATATACTTTTAATGCTTCAATTACCTTTTTTATCATTTTTATATTCATTTTTTAACCCTCTTTACGAAGTTCTACTTATATAGTATAACATAAAAAATTACATAGAAAGCGCTTCCAAGTGTATTTTATTATAAACTTTACGTTTCGATCACAAAAATGAAACAAAGAAAAAATAATTGTAAAGAAGGAAGGACTCTTTTATTGTTTCGTCATATATATAGAGAAATAGTGCAATGAAAGGAAATTTTCCGAGGTGGAGATCGTATTTCCAATTTGAGCGCAGTAAAAGAGGTGAAAATCTTGAACTTTGATATTGTAGGACAAAAAGCATATATAAAAGATGGACCGCATCGGAACCGAATTGGAATTGTAAAGAAAGACGAGACAAAATTAGAATCGCAGTTTGCTATTGTAATTGGAGAACAAAGCATTGATGTAGAGCTAAAGGATATCGTGTTAGTTGGAGTAGACGTAGGACAATTTCATAAATGGTGCGAACAAAATGGTTATTTGTGAGAAGGACGGGCTGTGAGATAATGAAATATATTTGAGAGAAGAGGATATGTTATTGTATTCTCTTTTTCTATGTTTAAGGAGGCGAAAATGAAATATAAAGAACAGGAGTTTACATTGGAGTTAAAAGAGAATATTCAATGTATGGAGAAGGAAATAGAGCGAATATCATTTAAACTTTTTAAAGATTATTCATATTTTTACATAGAGAAAAACATGGAATTATTTATAGAACTCATCAGAGATAAAGAATATCCTTTTGAAACAGGATATTCTTCATCCGTTTCGATAGCTGTATTAGATGAAGAAGGGAAGATGATTGAATTTTATACTGTTCCTATCTGGGAATGTTGTAATTATTTTTTAGGAGTACCGCTTCAAATAAGGCTTTGGGGAAGTAAGTTAAGTGGTGAGCTTGTTGATGAATCTTATTGTGAGATAGAAGAGGAGTTAAAGGAGCGCTTGGAAGAGTTTTTACAGTTTGCAGATGAGGAATAATAGTTAGTCTTTAGTTTAAAACAAATAGTTATTAAAAAATGAAAAACGGTATATTTTCGTTATATCTATACGTGATGCCTTATGTATAAAAGACAAAGAGAAAGATGAAAAGAACTAAAAAAGGCCGCTAACAGTTTTTGTTAGCGGCCTTTTCATTATGAAGCAATTTCACCAGTTTTTGTATCATCTTGATTGTACGTATCTTGATCTAATTCACCAAGCCATTTACTAGAAATAAGACCTGCTGTCATAGAACCACTTACGTTAAGAGCTGTACGACCCATATCGATTAATGGTTCAACTGAGATAACCAGAGCGACAATACCGATTGGTAAGTTCATTGTAGATAGTACGATTAACGCCGCGAACGTTGCACCGCCACCAACACCGGCAACACCGAATGAGCTAATAGCAACGACAGCGATTAAAGTTAAAATAAATTGTGGTTGTAATGGATCGATTCCTACAGTTGGAGCGACCATCATTGCAAGCATTGCTGGATAAATACCTGCGCAACCGTTTTGCCCGATAGATACTCCAAATGATGCTGCGAAGTTGGCAATCCCTTCGGAAATACCAAGCTTTTCTTTTTGCGCTTCAATATTTAATGGCATTGCACCAGCACTAGAGCGAGATGTGAATGCAAATGTTAATACAGGGAATACCTTTTTTAAATATTGAATTGGATTTAAACCAGATAGAGCAATTAATAATAAGTGGATAACGAACATTACGATAAGTGCTACGTAAGACGCTAACACGAAGTTACCAAGTTTTAAAATAGCATTTATGTCGCTACCAGCAACTGTTTTTGCCATAAGAGCTAATACGCCGTATGGAGTAAGACGTAAAATTAATGTTACCATACGCATTACGATTGCATATACAGCATCAAGCATTTTCTTAAATAGTTCTGCTTGTTCTGGATATTTTCGTTTTACACCTATAAAGGCGATACCGATAAATGCTGCAAATATTACAACAGAAATTGTTGATGTTGGACGAGCGCCTGTTAAATCAAGAAACGGATTTGTAGGCAATAGTTCTAATAATTTATCTGGAATTGTTGTTTTTTCAATAGAAGTAAATCTTTCTTCAACTAGCTTCAGACGAGCTGATTCTGCATCACCTTGTTGCAGGCCTGTTGCAGATACATCAAATCCTGCACTTGCAGCGATACCGACAGCTGCAGCGATTCCTGTAGTAAGAATTAAAATTCCGATAATAAGACCACTAATTTTACCAAGGTTTTTCGTTAACTGTAATTTTGTAAAGGCTGAAATAATAGATACTAAAATAAGTGGCATAACGATCATTTGAAGTAATTTCACATAGCCGTTACCGATTAAGCCAAACCAAGTATTTGATTCAATAATTACTTTAGAAGTTGGCTCATAAATAAATTGTAATATAAGACCGAAGATAATTCCGACTCCTAAAGCAGTAAATACACGTTTATTAAAAGATACATGCTTACGTTGCATATAATATAATACGCCAACTAAGATGAGCATGACTGCAACGTTAATTCCGACAAGCAGTGTATTCATGTTGATTCCCCCTAATTCCAATCTGTTATATAGAATATAAAGTAATAAAACCTATAAGTCAACTAGGAAATTACGGAATTAAAAAAAAGATGGCAAAATGCCATCTTTTAATGTCCAGCTCCAGGGACAAGTAAAAACGTCGTGTAGTATGTAAATCCTATGAAGAAAACAGTCAAATATGCCCCGAATACGTATATATACATACGCTCTGTTAAATTTAAATAGCTTAAAAGTACGAAGAATCCTGTTTGTCCTAAAAATAGTAGTGCGGTCGAATGCATATCCCCTACGTAAAACATAACCGAGAAAATTCCAGTCCAAAAGCCGAGAACGCGAAACATGCGCTCCATGCCATCTCCCTCCTTTTCTAAAAAAAGTAAACCTCACTTCATTATAGTTTATTTTTCTTACTATTGTAAATATTCGTTCATATAAAAAGAATCCATTTATAAATGGATTCTTTTTATATGAGAAATTAAATTGTTAGTTTATAATTACAAGATTTACATCCATCTAGTAGACTGTCATTTCGTGTTAATTCCGTGTTAGGGAATAGGATTTCAAAAATCCCTTTCATCATATCTCCGTGCATATTACAAATTTCAGTTGGATGATGAACAGCAACTTCTTTAAATGGACAATTGTGTACATCATAGAAAATTTTCGTTCCATCTGCACTTAATTCAAATGCAGGTGATAAGCCAGCTGTTGAGAAAGCTTCTTTTGCAATTTGAACTTTTTGCTCGACTGTTAAAGCATCTTCATTCACATTTAAACGCATCATATGTTGTTGCATTAATTCGGCTCCGAACTGTTTTCCAGTTTCGTATAGCGCTTTTTCACCAGCAGCGCCAAGGCTAAGTAAAGAATTAAATGCGATTCTTGCTAACAATTGATAATCACGGAATGGAAATTGTAATTGGATAACATCTTCAGATAATACATATAATCTGCTTGGTCGTCCGCCTTTTCCAGTTTTCTTCGTTTCAGATTTCAGCATATGAACATCTTCTAATTTAGATAAATGTAAACGCGCTACGTTTGGATGAATTTCAAACTCATCTGCAATTTCTTGTACAGTTACGTAACTATGTTTTTGAGAAATATATTTATAAATGTAATAACGAGTTGGATCAGATAATACACCTGTAATTTTTAAAGCTTGTTCCATGAGGATCTCCACCTTTATCACTTTATCCAAGATAATAACATTATAATACAGATAAACTTTCATATAGGTAATTTCAGACAATAATTCGGAAATTGTTCATAATTTCACAAACATATTTTTCCTTTTTTCTCTAGTGAAAATACAAAAATACTGATTTTTCTTATGAATTTTTTCATGCTATATACATAGTGGGGAGGGAAAAATGATGAATGGAATTGAAAGTTTTGCGAATACGATTTTGAAAGAAGCGTGCAGGGTACAAGCTTCGGATTTACATATTGTGCCCCGGAAGAAGGATGTAGCGGTTCAACTGCGTATAGGGAAAGATTTAATGACGAAGCATTGTATCGAAAAGGAATTTGGAGAAAAACTTGTTTCACACTTTAAATTTTTAGCATCCATGGATATAGGGGAAAGGCGGAAGCCACAAAATGGTTCACTGTATTTACAAATGGATGGGCAAGAAGTATATTTACGCCTTTCCACGCTACCAACTGTATATCAAGAAAGTCTCGTTATTCGTCTTCATTTACAAGCATCTATTCAGCCGTTATCTCATCTTTCGTTATTTCCAAGTACAGCGAAGAAACTACTCTCTTTTTTACATTACTCCCATGGGTTACTCGTATTTACTGGACCGACTGGTTCTGGAAAGACAACAACAATGTATGCATTATTAGAGGTCATTAGAAAAAAGAAAACACGTCGCATCGTTACGCTGGAAGATCCAGTTGAAAAAAGAAATGACGATGTATTACAAATTCAAATAAATGAAAAAGCAGGTATCACATATGAGGCAGGGTTAAAGGCTATTTTACGCCATGATCCGGATATTATTTTAGTCGGTGAAATTCGTGATGAAGAAACAGCGAAAATTGCTATAAGAGCAAGTTTGACTGGACATTTAGTAATGACGACACTGCATACGAATGATGCGAAAGGGGCGATACTCAGGTTCATGGATTTTGGTATAACGAGGCAAGAAATTGAACAATCTTTATTGGCTATAGCTGCACAGCGACTTGTCGAATTGAAGTGTCCGTTTTGCAAAAGAAAGTGCTCAACTTTATGTAAATCAATGAGGCAAGTCAGACAAGCGAGTATTTATGAGTTGTTATATGGATATGAGTTAAAACAAGCGATTAAAGAAGCAAATGGGGAATGTGTCACATACAAGCACGAAACATTAGAAGCTTCGATACGAAAAGGATACGCTTTAGGATTTTTAGAAGAGGATGTGTATGTTTAAGAAAATATGGAGTTTAAGTGATCAAGTAGTATTGCTGAAACGATTAGGAGAACTATTAGAAAAAGGATACTCCCTTTTGCAGGCATTAGAATTTTTACGGTTTCAATTACCTTTGGAAAAGAAAGGACAATTGCAGCACATGATTGATGAATTAAAAGATGGAAAAAGTCTACACGATTCTTTTCATCAGTTAAAGTTTCATCAGGATATGTTAAGTTATTTATTTTATGCCGAGCAACATGGTGATATTTCTTTTGCATTGCAACAAGGGAGCGCACTTCTTTATAAAAAGGATAAGTATAGGAAAGATATGATGAAAATCATGCAGTATCCTATGTTTTTGGCGTTTTTTTTAATAATCATGATTTTGATTTTTAACCGCATTTTATTACCGCAAGTTGATATGGTATATAGTTCATTCGGTTCTACAGCATCGTTATTTACAGAACAAATATTAAGTGCAATTAAGCTACTACCCTATCTTATTTTTAGTACTATTTTTATCGTTATGATTGGTTGTAGCGTATATATATTTTACTTTCGGAAACTTCCGCATATGAAGCAGGTAAAAATTAAGCTTCGTATCCCCTTCATAAAAACATTTCTTATTTTAAAGCATTCACATTATTTCGCCACTCAATTAAGCGGTTTATTACACGGCGGACTATCAGTACTTGAGGCTCTAACAATAATGATGGAGCAAAAATATCATCCGTTCTTTCAGTATGAAGCGGGCCGAATTGAACGCCAATTAATTGCGGGAGAACCGTTGCAATCTATTATTGCTAAAAGTGGATATTATGAGGAAGAACTTTCTTATATTATTACGCATGGACAAGCAAACGGTAATTTGGCGATTGAATTAGGTGACTATAGCGATCTTATTATGGAAAAGATGGAGCAAAAAGTTAAACGTATGTTAGTAATCATTCAACCGATTTTATTTACGTGTATTGGAGGAATAGTCGTTCTTATGTATTTAGCGATGATTATGCCAATGTTTCAAATGATGAATTCTATTTAGGGGGTGTTTGCATGCAGAATGAGGAAGGATTTACCCTTTTAGAAATGTTATTAGTTATGGTCGTCATAACTGTATTATTACTATTAATTATTCCGAATGTAGTCACACAGCGTTCATCCGTCGAAGGAACAGGATGTAAAGCCTATGTGAAATCTATAGAAGCTCAAATACAAGTATACCAATTACAACATAATAAAATTCCCTCGCTAAAAGAGCTAAGGGATGAAAAATATATTACAGCTGATAAGTGTCCAAACGGTGAATCCATTCACATTTCAAATGATGGCACAGTAACAACTGGGAAACTGTGAAACAAAAAGGATTTACTCTTTTAGAAATGCTACTCGTTCTATTTGCAATTTCTGTACTAAGTATGGTCACATATTTTAACGTACATTCATTACATGAAAAACAAAAAGTCGACCAATTTTTAAGACAGTTTTCAAATGATATTTTGTATATGCAACAATTAGCGATAAACCGTCAAAAACACTATACATTACGATGGCATAAAGATAGACATACGTATTATATAGGGGAACTAAGTACGAATCTTACTATCATTAAAAGAGAATATGATAGCGATATACAAATTGATTTGAATACTTTTCCAAATCCGATGACATATAATCCGAGTGGAAATATTAATAGAGGTGGCACGATTTTATTTTCGTATCGAAGTTATAAATATGAGATTGTATTTCAGCTTGGAAGAGGGAGATTTACGTATCGTGAAATGTCAAAAAGGGTCAGTGATGGCTGAGATGCTTGTAGCGTTAAGTATAGTAATGATGGCAGTGTCTTTACTACTTCCGCAAACAGTATTGATTATGCAAGAACGAAAAAACATACAAATTCGTTATAAAGCATTTGCATTATTAAAAAGAGAAGCGGCTTTATATATATATGAAAATGGAGCGAAACAACAACAAGAAAAAGTCGTAAACGGAAATGTATATTACACATACTGGGGAGGAAATGAAGTTTGTGCTATGTGGAAAGATGTGAAAGGAAGAATGGTGGAACAATGCTTTTATGCAGGAGAACAAATAAATTAGAAGTTGGGTTTACATTAATAGAAATGATCGTATGTTTTTTTCTGTTATCACTGTTCTTTTTACTCTTGCCACGTTTAAATTTTATTGGGATAGAAAATAATCAATCAAAAGGATTAAATAATTGGGAATGGGATGTGTTTTTAGGACAAGTACAGTTAGAGTTTCGGGAAGTATCTTTTGTAGAAAAAGTAGTCAATGAAAATAAAGATACCCTTTTGCGCTTCCGTCTTCGCACTGGAGATGAAGTGACGTATGAAAAATTGAATAATCATCTGATAAGAAAAGTGAATATGCGCGGAAGAGAATTTATATTACAAAATATTGAAATGGTTTCGTATGAAGTAACACCTCATTTGCTCTTTATAAATGTGAAAGATATGAGTGGGAAAATATATGAAGGTGTAGCTGTAAGATATAGCAAAATGGAAATAAATATATGAGAAAACAAGATGGATTTACGATGCCAGGAACAATCATTTTTCTTGTATTATTAACTTCCTTCTTTGTATACGAAACGAATATGTTGCTTATAGATAAAAAATTTTATATTGAAATAGAGCAAAAGTTTGTACTGGAGGAACTACTAAATCGATCGATTACAAGTATAAAAAAAGGTTTACAGCAACAAGAAAAGGAAGATACATTTTTCTTTCAATATGAAAAGGGCGAAGCAAGTGGAAATTACGTCTTTGAAAACGATGATATTCTCGTTTCGTTGCAGTGCAAAATAAAGCAGGAAGTTTTCTATAAAGTAAGCTTTCGATATAGAAAAAAGGATGGAAAAATATTCGATTGGATAGAAGGATAGTCTGTTTAATGTGTGAACAAAAACCATAATTTCTCATTTTAAAACAATTGAAAGTTTAAATTTTCTCAAAAAAGAGAAAGGTAGAAAGAATGTGATATATTCAAGCTATCCAAACATATTTTTTTAGGGAGAATAGGGAAATGACAAATAACAATCAAATAGGTGAAAATAAGGAACAAACTATTTTTGATCATAAAGGAAATGCAATTATGACGGAAGATAGGGAAATACACATTATTTCAAAATTCGAAGAACCTCTTATTGTCGTGTTAGGAAATGTATTAAGCGATGAAGAATGTGATGAATTAATTGAATTGTCTAAAAGTAAGTTAGCACGTTCTAAAGTGGGTTCATCACGTGATGTAAATGATATTCGAACGAGTAAGGGTGCATTTTTAGACGATAATGAACTTACTGCGAAGATTGAAAAACGAATTTCATCTATCATGAATGTTCCTGCGTCGCATGGAGAAGGATTACACATTTTAAATTATGAAGTGGATCAACAATATAAAGCACACTATGATTATTTTGCGGAACATAGTAGATCAGCTGCTAATAATCGTATTAGTACGCTTGTCATGTACTTAAATGATGTAGAAGAGGGCGGAGAAACGTTCTTCCCTAAATTAAATCTTTCTGTGCACCCTAGAAAGGGAATGGCAGTATACTTTGAGTATTTTTATCAAGACCAATCATTAAATGAGCTTACGTTACATGGAGGGGCACCTGTAACGAAAGGTGAGAAATGGATTGCAACGCAGTGGGTAAGAAGAGGCGCTTATAAGTAAAAGCGTGTATGAAACGTTTTGTTCTTTATTTTATAAGAAGAACAAAACGTTTTTTTATTAAATAATGTAATCATTCGTTATAATAACAAATAATAACGGATGATTGAGAGGAACGAACATGAAATCTATATACATAACCGGTTATATGGGAGCTGGGAAAACAACAATTGGAAAAGCGTTAAGTAAAGAACTTCATATGGATGTTGTCGATACAGACCAAAAAATTGAAGAGAAGCAAGAAAAGGCGATTCGTAATATTTTTGCTGAAGAAGGCGAAATGGCTTTTCGGGAATATGAAAGTGAAATGTTACGTTCACTACCGAGTTGTAATGTAATTATTACAACTGGTGGTGGCATCATTGAACGAGAGGAAAACCGAAAGTGGATGAAGGAAAATGGAACTGTCGTGTATTTATATTGTGATCCACATGTAATTGCAGAAAGACTTCGGGAAGATACGACACGGCCACTATTTCAGAAGAAAGATATAGAGGCATTTGTGGCAAAATTTGAATCGCGCCGAGCTTATTATGAAGAGGCTCATATTTATATCGATACGACAAATAAGTCTGTAAAGCAAATTATGAATGACTTAAAAGAAAAGATTAATGAATAAAAAAGTGGACATACTAATCAAGTAGAGGTGATGATAATATGTCTACTAATGATTATGTTCGCTTTGTGACACAGCAGTTTGTGTCGTATATGGATGCTCCAAAAGAAGATCGTAAACAAAAGAAAGAACAACGCCGTGCTGAAAAAGAGCCATTTATGAATAAATGGTTTGGTGTTATGCCACTAAGTGCTGCTTTGTTTTATCGAAACGTAAAAGATAAAAGGAAAAAATCAAGTTAACGATTTCGTAATATGTGTAGCAAAATAAAAATCCCCTAGTAGTATGATGCTACTAGGGGATTTTTATTTACTGTACGGATTCTTTTTCTTCTGTAACGGCATGTATTTTATTGTTCACCCAGACAAATCCAATTCCGATACAAATGGAAATGCCCCATCCAACAGCGGTCATAATCGCTCTCATTTCACCATAGCCATCTACACCGAAAACAGAAATGAAATAAATCTTTAAGAAGCTTTTTAATATGAATTGTAGCCCGAAAAATAGCGTTAAATATTGGAGTGCCGGATAGATACGACTATCACGATACAGTTCACGACTTTTATCACGGTCATGGCCTTGCAGTGCGGCAATATCTGCTGCGAAATATAACATAAGTGGTTTTTTTATAAAAATGGTACATATAACGATAATACCTAGTACGATGTGATAATACGCATCGTTCCACAACATGCGTTCAGCTGATCCAGATAATAAATCCACTGTTGTATTAGAAATGAGTGTAATTAAAATAAAGAATCCTGTTACGTTAAACTGTTTTTCTTTTTTAAAGGTATACAGTGTATAAATAATTCCTGGAACAGAGGAAAGTAACATCGCGTAATAAGGATCGATATAAGGTTTTGCAAATTTCCAAATGAGGAATGGGATTACGAGATAAAAGACAAGATCTAATATAGCTTTTTTATTTTGATTCATATAGGGCCTCCTTAAGTCATACATATATTTTATAATATAATTTCTGAAAATTGTATAAGGTTTAATGGGAAAAGAAAAAATATATCGCTTTTTGAGGGATTAGTAGATTGAAAAAATTGCCCCTAGCGTAGTAAGTTTTTTTAGTATATAATAAAGGAAACGCTTTCATTTTTAGTTTGTTCACAAAATGGACGGAAAATCACATATTTACTATCGATATGTTGCTTTATAATGAAACTAATTAAATATACATGCATACAATATTGTGAAATAAATAACATAAATAATCTATATAAATGTAAACGTTATCAAAAAAGAGAGGTGGAGACAATGAGTAAATTTTTCTTCAATCATAATCCGGCAACAGTAGAGGATGGAAGGCTTGTTAAGTATGCTGAAATTATTTATGGAGAAGGTGGCCGTTCTGTATTAGAAAATTTAATGGTGAAGGCATCTATCAGATTGCGTGATCGTTATCCGAATAAATCTGACGAGCAGATCTCGAACCTCGTAAATAAAGGCATCCATGATATGTTTCAAAAATATGTGAGTGAGTAAGTAAGAGTAGCCAATGGCTGCTCTTATTTTTTTGTATAAGGATTGTATCTCTAGCTGAAAATAAGGGTGTATTTTGAAAGACATAAGAAGGAGTGGAAAAGATGAGTAATGGAATTGGCCGTTCAAAAGAAAACCTTCCTACTGATGCAAATCATGTGAGTGCAAAAGATCGTGCGCATCAAAAACGTATGGCAAAGCAAAAACAACAAGAGCGTAATGGCGATAGAGGATAACTCAAAAAAAGCTCCTTCTAAAACAGAAGGGGCTTCTTTAAGCTAGAAAATGATTCGCGGTAACATAAAAGAGTCCACCGTTAATAATTTGCACGGTAATGCGTGGCTCGTATTGTTCTTGCAGTGCTTGTTTTTCAATTTCATAGCTTTCGGGAAGTTCATCACTTTCTTCATAAAAACGATTTAAAAGGTCTAAATCGTGATTCCAGCGCACTCTTGCTTCTTTCGCCCACGTATGGTCATCTTCCGCAATAATATTCTTTAAAGCATCCTCTATACGTTGTAAACCACTTTGCGGTTTAATGATGGGCGAGAGCGTAAAACAAAAGTCAGGTATTTTCGGTGTAAGTTTAATTTTGGCTAATGTTTCATGAAAGTTTGCGATCATTGTGCCAGAAATGAGATGAATCCCAATGGAGTGAAGGATGTCTTTTTTTCGATCACATTGATAGGAAACTTTAATATTTACACCGAGCCACGGATGGAGCGGTGTATGTGTTGCCCCGCTATGCCTTACTTCCTCATATAAACGTATGTAAGAGCCTAATTCTTTTGTCGTTTGGAAAATTTGATGAAGACGTGGTGAACCGTAGTGAATAAGCTCGCCATCGTTTTCTTCATTTTCTGGATTTGTAATAAGAGTAAGGCGCATCGGATTCGGTACGCCTCCTGTTTTCTCAAGATAGTGCCAATAAAAAGGGCGATTCATTAATAATTTATCCATCTCAATTGTTAGCTGCACATCTAATAGATGAGGGGAACGGTTTAAAATTTCACAGTTATTCGCCTCGAAAAAATTGTATAAGTAATTATGAATTTCATGTTGCTGCATAGCCTTGCACCTCAGCTTCATTTCGTTTCGCGAAGTCGATAATAGATGTTAAGTTTTCCATCTTAATTCGAATTTCTCCTTCGCTTTTTGATTGCGCAAATATTTCTTGAATGTGCGCGTCGATGTTTTTCATATTAATTCTCGTTAAAATTTCATCAAGTTCCCCGATAACACGCTCAAATAAATTGATTTTTTCATATAACAGTTTCAAAATATGTTCTTCAACAGTGTGTTTTGTAGCTAAGTTATAAATATGAACATCATTCTTTTGACCAAGACGGTGAATACGTCCGATTCTTTGTTCAAGGCGCATTGGATTCCATGGTAAATCATAATTGATCATATGGCTACAAAACTGTAAGTTAATCCCTTCACCACCAGCTTCAGTTGCAATTAATACTTGTGCGTGGTTTTGGAAAAGCTCCTTCATCCAATCTTTCTTCCCACGTTTAAATCCGCCGCGGAATGGAACGGAAGAAATGCCGTGTTGTTGTAAAAACCATTGTAAGTACATTTGTGATGCTCGATATTCTGTGAAGATGACGACTTTATCGTCAATTTCTTTTATAAGCTCAAGAGCTTTATTCGCTTTTGAGTTGAAAGGAATATGATTAATTTTGTCCATTAGCACATCAATATGCGGGTCTTTTATGTAATGCTCATTTTCCTTCTGTCGTTTTTCTACATGTTTTTTTAATGAATAGTACACAGCCTCACGACTACTACAAGCTTCTCGTTTTAAAGTTAACGATGAGAAAGCGGATGTGAAGGCGTCTTGTCCTCGCCAATTTTCAATCCCGTTATACAAAGCTTGCTCTTCTTCATTAAACTCAACGAAAATTGTACGTACATGTCTCTTTGGCCAATCAATTCCGGTATTATGCCGTCGATTTCGGACCATTACTTTATTAATAAGAGCTTTTAAATCTTCATCAGATTCGGCGGAACGATTTTTGGAAGCGTAATATTCTTCAAAGTTGGATTGATTGCCTAAATGTCCTGGTTTTAATAAAGAAACAAGGTTGAAAATTTCATCAATCTTATTTTGAACAGGAGTAGCAGTTAATAATAAGCAAAATTTCTTTTTTAATCGCTGTGCAAATTCATAGTTTTTTGTTTTGTTATTTTTAAGTTTATGTGCTTCATCGATAATAATAAGGTCATATTCTAAGTTCAAAACGATATCGCGATGCGGTGAACGTTTTGCAGTATCAATTGATGATACAATCACATCGGCTTGTTCCCATGAATAGCTCTTCCTTTGGGCTACAGCTGGAATGAAAAACTTTGTATTTAGTTCGTATGCCCATTGTGATACGAGAGAGGCAGGGACGAGTATAAGTACTTTTTTCACAAGGCCGCGGACCATATATTCTTTTAAAATAAGCCCAGCTTCAATCGTTTTCCCAAGTCCCACTTCATCTGCTAGTATCGCTTTGCCATTCATTTGTTCAATGACATTTTGAGCGACTTCTAATTGATGAGGAAGTGGTGTGAAATGAGATAAATGCTTCGGTGCTTGTAATCCATCGAAAGTAGGAACAAGTAACGATTTTTCTGTTTTATAAGCTAAATGATATAAATCCCAGTTTGTCCAAGGGCCATCTTCGTCAATTCTATTTAAAAAATTGTTTTGCCACGTTCGATCTACGGAAATATCGACATTCATTACGACTCTCCCACCTTTTATAAACTAAAGTAATTTTTAAAAAAATCTTTATTATATAAGCCTTGTAATAAGGCGCTATTACACATACTAAAAGTTAAAGAATAGGCAAAGATAAAGGGCTAAATTTTGAAAGTTGTATTTAATTAGATTAAGAATAAAAAATTCTAAATTATTTTTTATGCTAGAATATTGATGAAATATAGCGAATAATGTTAGGATAATGGTGTGAAATGTGTGGAATCTTTCGTATTTTATCCAAGAAAGTGATTTTTTATTTACGCTTTCATAAAAAAATATAATGAGATTCCGTATATCCTATCTTTTCAGAGTGAAAATGTTTAGATATGGCGAGCAACTTTTATTGATTTGTCAAAGCATAAGGGGGAGAGAGCATGATTACATTACAACGTACACCGTTATTTGATGTATACGCGAAGTATGGTGGGAAAACAATCGACTTCGGTGGTTGGGAATTACCAGTTCAATTTTCAAGCATTAAAGAAGAACATGAAGCTGTACGTACGGCTGCAGGTTTGTTCGATGTGTCTCATATGGGAGAAGTTGAGGTAAAAGGTGTAGATAGTTTAGCATTTTTACAACGTGTTGTTACAAATGACGTTTCTACCTTAAAGGTAGGAGGCGCACAATATACAGCTATGTGCTACGAAAATGGTGGTACAGTAGATGATTTATTAATCTACAAACGTGGTGAAGAAGACTATTTATTAGTAATCAATGCATCAAATATCGAGAAAGATTACGAATGGTTAGCTAGCCATGTAATTGGCGATACGAAAGTAGTCAATGTTTCTAGTGAAGTTGCACAGCTTGCAATTCAAGGACCAAAAGCAGAAGGCATTTTACAAAAAGTTGTGTCAGAAGATTTGAAAGAAATTAAGTTCTTTAAATTTAAAAACGATATTCTTGTAGATGGAATTCCAGCACTTGTATCTCGTACGGGTTACACAGGTGAAGATGGATTTGAAATTTACTGTAAGAGTGAAGATGCTGCAAAACTTTGGGAGAAACTTCTTGAAGTTGGAGCAGAAGAAGGCATAAAAGCATGTGGTTTAGGTGCTCGTGATACACTTCGCTTCGAAGCTACATTACCACTTTATGGCCAAGAATTATCAAAAGATATTACACCGATTGAAGCTGGAATTGGCTTTGCGGTAAAACCAAATAAAGAAGCAGACTTCTTTGGAAAAGAAACGTTAAAAGAGCAAAAAGAAAACGGTGCGCCTCGTAAGTTAGTCGGCATCGAAGTAATCGAACGTGGAATTCCTCGTACGCATTACCCTGTATTTATTGGAGAAGAAAAAATCGGGGAAGTAACGAGTGGTACACAATCTCCAACGTTAAAGAAAAGCATTGGTTTAGCACTAATTGATGTAAAATACGCAGCAGTTGATACAGAAGTAGAAATTGAAATTCGTAATAAACGCGTCAAAGCAGTAGTTGTTCCAACACCATTTTATAAACGTTCAAAGTAACGGGGAGAGGGGTAGATTTCATGTTGCATCGTTATCTTCCAATGACAGAAGAAGACAAAAAAGAAATGTTACAAACGATCGGCGTTCAAACGATCGATGAGTTATTCTCTGATATTCCAGAGAGTGTTCGTTTTAAAGGGGATTTAAAAATTAAAGAAGCAAAATCAGAGCCAGAGCTTTTAAAAGAGTTAACTCAAATGGCTAGTAAAAATGCTAACTTAAAAGAGTACGCTTCTTTCTTAGGAGCAGGTGTATATGATCATTACGCTCCAGTAATTGTAGATCACGTTATCTCTCGCTCAGAATTTTATACAGCTTACACGCCATACCAACCAGAAATTTCACAAGGGGAATTACAAGCAATTTTTGAATTCCAAACAATGATTTGTGAATTAACAGGAATGGATGTAGCAAACTCTTCTATGTACGACGGAGGTACAGCTTTAGCTGAAGCGGCAATGCTAGCAGCTGGCCATACTCGCAAAAAGAAAATTCTTGTATCTAGCGCAGTTCATCCAGAATCAAGAGCAGTACTTGAAACGTATGCAAAAGGTCAACATCTTGAAGTTGTTGAAATTAATCATAAAGATGGTGTAACAGATTTAGACGTATTACAAAGTGAAGTAGATGATACAGTTGCTTGTGTAATCGTTCAATATCCAAACTTCTTCGGACAAGTTGAGAAATTAGCTGATATTGAAAAAATCGTTCATCAACAAAAATCATTATTTATCGTTTCTTCAAATCCATTATCATTAGGCGCATTAACACCACCAGGAAAATTTGGTGCGGATGTTGTAATCGGTGATGCACAACCATTTGGTATTCCAACGCAGTTTGGTGGACCACACTGTGGTTACTTTGCAACAACGAAAGCATTTATGCGTAAAATTCCAGGGCGTCTTGTTGGACAAACTGTAGATTCAGATGGTAAACGTGGATTCGTATTAACGTTACAAGCGCGTGAACAGCATATTCGCCGTGACAAAGCGACGTCTAACATTTGTTCAAACCAAGCGTTAAATGCATTAGCAGCATCAGTTGCAATGACGGCACTTGGTAAACAAGGTGTGAAAGAAATGGCACGTCAAAACATTTCTAAAGCACAATATGCAAAACGTCAATTTGAAGCGAAAGGCTTCACTGTAACATTTGCTGGACCGTTCTTCAATGAGTTCGTTGTAGATTGCAAGCGTCCAGTTAAAGAAGTAAACGATGCATTATTACAAAAGAATATTATCGGCGGTTACGACCTAGGCCGTGATTATAAAGAGCATGAAAATCATATGCTTGTAGCAGTAACTGAGCTTCGTACAAAAGAGGAAATTGACACACTTGTAAACGAAATGGGGGCTATCCAATGAAGAACCAAGACCAAGCACTTATCTTTGAAGTGAGTAAAGAAGGACGCATAGGATATAGCCTACCAAAATTAGATATAGAAGAAGTGAAACTAGAAGATGTGTTTGAGAGCGATTATATTCGAGTAGAAGATGCAGAGCTACCAGAAGTATCTGAACTTGACATTATGCGCCACTATACAGCACTTTCAAACCGTAACCACGGTGTAGATTCTGGATTCTATCCACTTGGATCTTGTACGATGAAATATAATCCAAAAATTAATGAGAGTGTAGCTCGTTTTGCAGGATTTGCAAATATTCATCCGTTGCAAGATGAAAAGACAGTACAAGGTGCAATGGAATTAATGTACGACTTACAAGAGCATTTAATTGAAATTACAGGTATGGATACTGTTACATTACAACCAGCAGCTGGTGCACACGGAGAATGGACAGGCTTAATGTTAATTCGTGCATACCATGAAGCAAATGGTGACTTTAACCGTACGAAAGTAATTGTGCCTGACTCTGCTCACGGAACGAACCCAGCATCTGCAACTGTAGCTGGTTTTGAAACAATTACAGTAAAATCAAATGAGAATGGTCTTGTTGACTTAGAAGATTTAAAACGTGTTGTAAACGAAGAAACAGCAGCACTTATGTTAACAAATCCTAATACATTAGGTTTATTCGAAGAAAATATTTTAGAAATGGCAGAAATCGTCCATAATGCAGGCGGTAAATTATACTATGATGGTGCAAACTTAAATGCGGTATTAAGCCAAGCACGCCCAGGAGATATGGGATTTGACGTTGTACATTTAAACCTTCATAAAACATTTACAGGTCCTCACGGCGGCGGTGGTCCAGGTTCTGGTCCAGTAGGTGTGAAAGCTGATTTAATTCCGTACTTACCAAAACCGATCTTAGAGAAAACGGAAAATGGCTATCGTTTTAACTATGATCGTCCGGAAGCAATTGGGCGCGTAAAACCGTTCTATGGTAACTTCGGAATTAACGTTCGTGCATACACATACATTCGTTCTATGGGTCCAGATGGACTACGTGCAGTAACGGAGTATGCAGTATTAAATGCGAACTATATGATGAGAAGACTAGCACCATTCTATGATCTTCCATTCGATAGACATTGTAAGCATGAGTTTGTATTATCAGGTCGTCGTCAAAAGAAACTTGGTGTACGTACATTAGATATTGCAAAACGCCTGCTTGATTTCGGTTACCATCCACCAACAATTTACTTCCCATTAAATGTGGAAGAATGTATTATGATTGAGCCGACAGAAACAGAATCAAAAGAAACATTAGACGGTTTCATTGATAAGATGATTCAAATTGCTAAAGAAGTAGAAGAAAATCCAGAAGTTGTACAAGAAGCACCTCATACAACAGTCATTAAACGTTTAGACGAAACGATGGCTGCACGTAAACCAGTTTTACGTTATGAAAAACCAGCTCCTGTACAAGTTTGATTAAAATAACAAAGGAAGAACTCGCTATATGCGGGTTCTTTTTTGTATGGAGAATTTGTCCCGCGATTTGTGGGCTGATAATCAATGGAGATGAACAAAAATCCCCCACTGATTAAAGTTTCACTTTATGCAGAAGTGGTGAAGAAAATGTTACTATTTTATATTTTTTGTTTCATAATGGCGTAAAGAAGCAGTTTCATAGGTGATTTTGTTGAAAAAGTCAGTTTGATAAAAGTATTTATTTTTGTTAGAATTTTATTGAAATTAAGAAGATGTAATGAGATAGGAATGACTCATTTTTATGTATATGTGAAAAAACGAGCAAGCTGGGGGTGAAAATGTGGGATATCGGTGTTATAGAATGATATACCATTTAGAAAACGGAAAAACGATTAAAGATGTAAAAGAATTTTGTTATCGAGACCAAGGAAAAGTGCTGGAAAGAGTAGCGCATCGTGTAATGGATAATAGAGAAGTGACGGCAATTGATAAGCAAGGAACGATCATTTCAATAGCATGTGAGGACATTGTAAAGGTGGAACTTGATTACATAACAGAAAGTTAACCTTGAGTCATATCGAATTATTCGATAAAATATACTGTTGAATGGTGAAGTGAGAAGAGAGGAGTTTATTATGGGTAGTACAAGACACTTTTATATGTTTATCTTAGCGTTTGTTCTTGTTGTCGCATTAACGATTTATTTAATTGTTGATAGCACTTGGTACAACACAGTTCATCCTGCGTTCCTTCTGTTTATGTATGTAGGAATTGCGGTAGTGAGTTTCGGAATGAGAGATGAGATGTTAGATCGCTTTGAAAAGTGATACATATACGAAAGACCAACAGGAAAATGTTGGTCTTTTTTTCTTGCCAAAAATAGGATGATGTGTATATAACGAATGACTGAATTGATGAAATTAAATACTGCCAAAAAGTCATTCAAGTGGTAGAAAAAGACGAGATGATTCGAGAAAATCCAAATGTGAAAGAAAAGCTCAACTATTTGAAAGAGATTGTAGATGATCGTTAAGAACACCTTCAATTTTCGGAAGATATTGATGTAAGAATTGGTCATAACTTTACCCCAGAACCAACATAAGTTAGTAAAGGAAGGTAGGAAATCAATTTCATAGATATAAAGTATGTTATGGACTCAGTTGTAAGATAAAAAACAATTACAAAAAAGGTTGATAAAGGATTATTTTATAAAATTTTACAAAAAAGGTTGCATAAGGGTTTATTTTTAGGTTCAGAGTATCTATAATAAATATATGCCATCAACTTAATATGGAAATAGAAAAAGATTGATTTTTGTGAAAGGAAGAATTTAAATGAGAAAAAAGTTAGAACAATATTATTCTTTTGTTGTTTTCAATTCCAAATATAAATATCGAAAGTTTTTTGCGGATTGGGATATACATAATTTCAACTTTAAACTATTCATAAAATACCTTTTTTCTTTTTTTGCTATTTTATTTTTAGTGATTTTTACATTTTCAATATACTTTACTGTTAAAACGCAGGTAACATTAGATTTATTACCATTATTTGTACTTTTTTTATTTTGTGTATCTATGTTAAATAATTTTGGTTATTTTTATCAAAATAAACATTTATTTCTTTTAGATGAAACAAAAATACTAGATTCGTTAACTGTGTTTAAGCAAATGAGAATTTTATCTAGTATTACATTTTCAGCCTTTTTTAAGTCGTTTTTTATATGGGGAGGAATTTTTTTACCGTTTATTTTACCTATAATTTTTATCAAGGATTTTGAAATGGTATTTTGGATTAAAATTATACCTTTTATGATTTTATTCAATGTAGGATTAAGTCTGTTAATAACATATATACAATTTAATATCTCGAAAATCCTTTATTCAAATAAAAAAATTAGTGCTATGAGAGTTTTTAACTATTTTATTATGGGGGTATTTCTTTTTCTAATACCTTATTTGATTCTATCGTTAGTCTTGAATGATAAATTTGTACTTAATAAAATAAGGGAAATATCAGAAATTGATGCGATAAACATTGCGATAGAATATATGAGGATTGTTCTCATTCGAGATATGTATTACTTTTACATATTTTTGATAAGTTTATGTATAGTAGGGCTTTCTTATTTGTGGCTATATACAATAAAGAAATTTGACCTAATAGGATTTAGAAATCTAGCTAGCGATGTTTTGGTTAAGGGTGAAGGGAATCTATTTATAAAAAGTGATATTCCTTTTTATACTAAGGATATGATTCATATGAAAAGAGCAGGGAGTTGGTTTATTGAATATATTATTAAAACTACGCTAGGACTATTATTTTTTATGGGGATGACTTTACCATTTATTTATTATTACTTCGGTGAATCGCCTTATACATCTGCTATTGCGATATGTTTAATACTTATAATACCTTCTTTTCAATTAATCGGAGATGCTTTAAGGACGATATTATCGGTTGATGCTGAAAAAAATAGCATTCATTTGTTTATAAATAAAGGATACACTGTATGGAATTTAGTAAGACAAAAATTATATATATATAGTTTTTTTGTTTTGATAACAACTAGTACAGTAGGGTTAATAGTTTTTTTATTGTCAAGAAGTCTTTTGTTAATGTTTTTAACCGCTACAATTTCTTTCTCATTTGGAATGTTATCTGGTTTATTTCAATTAGCTACGACTGGTTTATATCCTAAACTAAATTGGGAACACCATTTTGAAATTGGGGGATCAGAAAAAGGGACCAGGGTTAATAATTTGTTAAGTATTATATTAATCCCCTTATATTTACCTTTGTTAATAGCTACATATCTTTCTGAAAAATTGGGTATATATTCTTTGAGTGAATTGTATTTAATTATATTAATCCCTGTAATTTTAGCGTTATATATATTAGCTCAATTCCTGACAATAAAATTTTTAAAGAATAAATATATAAAGGATGTTTTTATTAAATGACAATACTACAAATAAATAATTTAAATAAAAAGTATCAAAAACAACAGGTATTGAATAATTTAAGTTTTAGTATTGAATCCAATGGTATATATTCTATAGTTGGTACAAACGGTGTGGGGAAAACAACGCTATTTAAAACGATATTAGGCTATGTCAAATATGATAGTGGAGATATAAATATAAATACAGAGAGATTAGGCTTTGTACCAGATACACCTTCTTTGTATGAATACCTTAGTGGAGAAGAGTATTTAATGTTTGTTTCTTCTATTTTAGGGGTTCCGAAAGAACAGCGTTCAGATATTGTTAGAGATAAGTTAAAGCTTTTTAACTTATATAACTCTAAGGATAAATTACTAACAACTTACAGTAATGGGATGAAGCAAAAAATAGCTATAGCTTCGGCTATTATTGATAATCCAGATATATTATTTTTAGATGAACCTTTAACAGGAGTTGATCTTATAAGTACAGATTCTATAAAAAGTTATTTGAAAGATTATGCAGAATTAAATACTGTAATTTTTACGACTCATATCTTAGAGTTAGCTTATTCACTAAGCAAAAAAATATTTATTTTGCACAAAGGAAACATTCGAGAACAATTATCTACAAATGAATTTTCATTGGCTGAGATTGAAGATATTATAAAAGGAATTTATATAAATGATTAGAAAAGCAAGCAGTTTAATTGTTATATCTTTAAAGAATAATATAGTTATTATTTTGATGGCGTTTTTCATATTATGTAGTGGGGTATTAATGGGGCTTAACATATCTACTAGTGAATCTTATATGGATACGTATATTAGGGCGGATAGTGCTCTTCATCTTATAATAAATAATATAGTTGCTTGTTTATTTTTAGCATCTGGCATTTTAACACTTGGTGGCACAACTCTATTTTATGGATTATTTAATGGTTTAATTATAGGGGTAGCCATAAGGGATGCTTTCCAAAATAATATGGATATATCAGAAATACTAGTGAAATTAATTCCCCATGGTATATTGGAGCTTCCAGCCCTAATTCTTGCATCAGCTATAGGACTTAAAGCGGTAGACCTAATTATAAGAATGTATTTTAGTAAAAAAAGAGTAAGGATAGTACTTTATCAAGGGTTTTTAGAGATACTAACTCTAATTATTTTAGTTTTAATTTTGATTTGCTTAGCCGGATTAATAGAATGGTATATAACGCCTTCTTAATAATGGAAAGGAGAATACAATGAAAATAATGGACAAGGTTGCCACTTTAATGATAATAATCGCTTTTATTATTATTTTTATTAATAAGGAATTTAGTATTATAGCATTACCTTTAATTGAAGTAGCTTTAATTTTATATTCTATCATAGCATATAAATATTTTTCTAATGCATATATGAAAAAATTTATATTAATTAGTTTTGTTGTTATATCTTTAGGACTATTCTGGGCTTTGTTGGTGAGTATTTAAAAAAGGAGATATTTATGAATAAGAAAATATCGTTTAAAAATGTATTAATGGTATGGATAGGTATAATTACAATGTACACATTTTATCAATATAGTCTTTTAGATAGTGTACTTAATACAGTAAAACAGAGTGGGGTAAATTCGTTAGAAGATTCGACGTTAATCACTCTTATAGTAACTGGACAAATACTAGTTTTAATATTTATATTAGTAGGTCTAATGTTAGTTAGTATAATATTTTACTTTTTTGGTGTGTTAATGCAGGATGATACTTCAAAAATTAAATACCTATACATCATAAGTGTTGTGGTTTTCTTTAATATGTTAATTACTGTCCCATTAGGCTGTTTAAATCTATTCGAAGATGATAAATTAATAACGCCATCTACAAATATATATTTTGTTATGTTTAATCCATTTTTAATGTTGGCTATATATGTTTTTTATAGATTATTAAGTACGACTAAATTAAAAAAAATAGTTATAGTGATTTATTGTGTTACGTATTACCTATTTCAAATTGCTTCGCAAACTTTATTGTGAAATTGTCGCTATTCTATAATTCTAATTGTATAAAAAATCTAATTTAAATCTTGTTATTATGTAAATATCTTGTATAATATAAACTATAAATATCACTTCCAGTTATTTCTTTTAATGTATAAAAATGTTTTTTAAAGGGAGCGAATTTAAATAATTAAGAGGAGGTAGTGGATGAATCTAAATGCATCTAAGCAGGAAAAGGTGATAGTTTCAACTTTAGTTTTGATTGCGATTATCACGATAGGGTTTCTGGGTACAGTTACTGGGGATATCTCTGTAACAAGTACTGGTTTTTCGGATCAAAGTAGTTTTTTAGCTACAAAATTAGGACTCACCCATCTCTCGGCGAATAGAATTATTTACTTAATAGACACAGGATCTACAATTATGACAATCGTTAGTATAGTAACTGCTGTTACAGGTACAGGGTTAATTGCCGCAGGGGGAATAGCTGGAATTAAGTATGTTATTAAGAAG